>CAZLSE010000012.1:0-33307 GCA_964562055.1 uncultured Gammaproteobacteria bacterium | reverse complement strand
GGTCTCGATATTGATTCCGGGCTTGTCGCCGACCCTCGTCCCTTCATTGTACCAAAGGCGAGTAACGGGAGAGCGGTCAACCTTAATGAGCTTCATGGTCGGAACCCAGCGACCATCATACTCCTTGCGACCCATCTGCATCCACCTCTGCGGAATTTCAATTCGCTTGGCGGATACCTTGGCGGCTTCGTAGAACTCAAGGCTGTCGAGCTTCGCCTGATCGGCTCTCGTGTCGCCTTCGAGTGCGACAAGGAATGCCGTCTCATTCGGACCGACTTCCTCGTAGATGGGCGTCATATACGGAATGCGCCCGCAACTCGTGAGCGAAACCACGACGAGCAGAACGCCCAAAAGTAGACCTAGTACCTTCTTCATGTTCACTCCTTCTCTTCAATTTTAGTCTTGATTCCCTTTACGAGCGGAACCAAGCCGAGTACAAAAAACAAACCAGCAATGGCATTGATGCCCCACTGTACCGACTTCCAGATTTTACCTTCGGCGGCGATGCGACCGATGGTGTCTGCTGTTTCGGAATTGGTCATCTGCCCCAACGCCAAATCATTGGTCATCGGGGTAGCCACCGTGTTGAAAATGTTGAAGGCAATATTACCCGCAACAACCACGAGAATGGCAATGGCAATGAGCCAAATACCCTTCTTCAAGTTCTTATCCATTATTCCTCCTTACTTGCCTATAGATTTGTGAGAAAATATACGCCTGTTCTCTCGCATCATCAAGAGCGTTATGTGTGTGTTTAGCGGCAGGATTAAACCATTCCTTGGGGAAATTGCGTTTTACCGCCTCCGAGTAATTGCATTTAAGAACTGCCATGGCAAGCGTCTTAATGTCGAGTGCAGAATGAGAAAATGGCTTGCCACAACCAAAACGAAGAAGATACCAATAGATGTAAGTAAAATCAAATCCGGCAGGTTCTCCTGCAAATATCGGCTTACCGAATTGTCGAAGTCCATTAATCCATTCGACATAAGATTTCATTGCTACAGCAGGATGTATTGGATTTATTCTCGATGCCTTCCATGCTTCAGGATTCCTATTCCAAAAATCCATCGTGTCAGGATCAGGAATTGCGCCCTCCAATAATTCAAGATTGACGGAAAACACTCCGAGTTCTTTTCCCGTACCATCTATTGCACATGAACCAAACGACAACATGGAATTAAGTCCGGGGCAAGGACCATCTGCTTCAATATCGGTTATGACATATACTTCTTTCATTCAAACAACCTTTTATATTCTGCTTGCATGGTATCATGATGATTAAGCGGGTGGTCATCTTCCCACTCGCCAATATCTACCTCTTTAATTTCCATTACACGAGGAGATAAGCAATGGTTAGGATAGCGAACAGTTTCAATAAGAGACTTGATATCCTCTTTGCCGACTCTATCAAAATCGACGATCAGCAATTCAATCTTATATGCGTTCATGTTCGCTCTCTTAATAAAATGCCATTGCCTTTACAATTGGGGCACTCTTCCATCGGCTCGTTGATGTACGACATCAAGTCTTCAAGATAGGCGTCCAATTTATTCTTAAGGTCTTCTTCATTTTCTCCTTCAATGCCGGGGATCGGCGTGTAACCCTTATACTTGTCTTCCATTGAAGTCATTTCAAAGATTTCAACTTCTTTGGTTGTGTGATATCTGTCTTCATAAATTGGTTTCTTTTTTCTTTTGGAAAAAATATTGGTATTGTTGATGTCAACAGAATACTTCACCGGAACTGCGAGTTTTATTCGCTTTTTTACCGTGAAGCAAAAATCATAATCGGAGGTTACAACTGCGAATTGCGGATTGATATGAAGTTTCACATGTTGGCGAACAATGTTGTATGTTTGTTTGGAAGTCAATTTGCACGGGCGCTCATTCAAGTATAAATTGGGGATTGTGATTTCATCCAACAGTCTGTGTCGGAGCGCGGTATTTGTAATCTCATCAAACCCGCTATTCTTGCTCGAATTGCGATTGACCGGATATGAAAAAGTTTTTAACTCCTGTGCTTCGTGATCGACTTCAAAAATCAAATTGGCAGAAAATTCAATATCCGACAATTTATCGGGTTGAGGATCAGAAACAAGTTCGTAGAGTGAGCGAAGCGTTGCATATTCAGGCTTCCAAATCCAGTCATAGGCTGACTGGTCATATTCTGCTACTTCTTCTCGGGCAAATTCTTTTTTTACCCTATCAGAAAGCAATGACATGTCTCGGAGAACATAGCGGAAGTTGATGTTGGGTTGCCTTTCCCACCGCTGAACAGACTTGGGGAACTGGGAAATGTTGAACCAAAATTTATCAAAGGTCGGAGTCGGTTCCTTGCCATCAAATAAATATACTGAGGATTTAAAATCGATTCCGGCGTTGATATAGAAGCCATTCGGATGTTTGATGACCAAAACATTCATCATTTTTTACTCCTTAGCCAATCGCTTATACGTTGCCCAAGACTTTCTGACTATTGGATTATACCTTATATCTGCCCAATTTTCAAGAAGAAACTGTTTGGTCTTGGGGTCGGCAGGATAGCCAGAGCCAAAATCAACATTGAAGTGATCCCTCCATTTTTGCATCGCCAGTTCTCTTGCCTCTTTGGCAATAATGGAAGCGGCAGATACAATGGGATATAAATCATCAGCCTTATTCTCAGCAAAACAATGCATATGGGAAGTGTTGACATGATGCTCGTATAAAAAGGTTGTAATATTAAAATTCGAATCCGGGCTATACGGGCTATCAATAATGAGATATTTCGGATTGAATATTTTTGTCAACTCTGCGACATGTGTCATTTCTAGCGTATTGAGTCCAGACGGGCAGGTATCAATTTCAGCAGGATGGATAATATGTATTTTCCATTGCACTAAATTTTTAACCTGAGAAAATAATCGCTTTCGTTGTGCATCAGATAAAAGTTTTGAATCTTTGACTCCAATTTCAATCAACGCATGCATGTCTTTTTGTTTGATGCAAGCACCGGCCAAAATCATTGGACCTAGAACCGGTCCGCGACCGGCTTCGTCAATACCGAGAATTAAATCTTCCGGCTCTGGGTTGATGGATGAAAATTTCATAAGAGCGAAAATCCACCAGTGATTTTATCTACATCTTCTGCATTAGCAGGTCCGACCGCAACGCAAGTATAGGTCGGAACGCCATTAAATTCGGTAGCGCCAGAATCGCAAATGAGTGCAGTCGGGATTCCAGCATTGGTTGCCTTCTCATGCACATCAAAAAGTTCCAGTTGCGAATTACAACCGACAACGATCTTGGTGAAAATGCCTTCCATCCACTCCTTCATCTGGGGAGTAATGTTGCAGACGCGAGCTTCGTCGTCAGCAATGAATTGCATTTTTTCAAAAAAGACTTTCATGGAGGCATGAGCCGCCTGAGCGCACATCTTGCCTTTGCGCATGTTCAAATCTTTTCGCATAACAATAACCTGCTTAATCATACTGGATACCCTTCCTTTAAGTCATCTGGTCTATTTCTGTATGTATAAAAAAACCCTTCGAAATTTTCACAGGATTCATTTATACACTTATAAATATCACCCAATACAGCACCATCTTGATGGCTGAAAAGCCTACCAAAATAATCATGGTGCTTTAATTCATGGTCGCAATATGGACATTCCATTTATACATTCCTAAAAAGTTTCATACCGCTCTTTTCAAGGATTCGTACCATGTCACTAACAAGATCAATAGGACAGCGTGACAAATCGAATGTCGCCTTGACAAGAGGCTCCCCATTTACGGAAATAAAAGAATCATAAACTATTTCAGATTTGCCGCAAACCACAATGTTTGAAGCAGACCCAACGAATCGTGCATTCACAAAATCCTCCAATTAATCATAGTTCTCGCATTCACGAGAACAAAGCGTAAGAAGAAGTCCGGGTTTAGAAAGATCGTTCACATCTTTCCGCTCTTTAACCGTAGGATAAAAAGCCTTCATGAGTTCTTCGTGACCGCAATGGGTGCATTTGTTTTTATAGTGAAGACAACCATCAACGATTTGATTTTCATGGTGATATATCATTAATCCAATGTTGCACTTTTCGCACATGAACGAAACAAGCACAAGGTCTTTATTTGTGTCCACGAGTTCCATTATATCCCCTCCCCTTACTTCTCAAGCAATTGAATCGCCCGCCACACATGGTATTCGCGCAAGGTGTTAAAATGTTTTGCGGATTTTCGCATTTGAAGCATAATCTCTTCTTCAGATTTACCGTCCCAATCATCCTGACTAAATTCAGCATTGCCATATTCATATGAAAACGAATAGGCACCATGCCGGAGTGTTAAAACATCAACCTGCACGGAACCTCTCTTGTCAATATTATACAGCAATGTAAGAATCCGTTTAACCTCCATAGTATCAAGAACCTTTTCAAGCAGTTTCCCATATTTCGGTCGTCCGCTATCAAAAATTTTCATGAAGCGGCTTCCTTTTTCTTGATGTGGTTATTGATAAAGAGATTGACCTTTTCGTAGTATTCAGCATACTGTGGTTTCTGAAGAGGGAGTGTATCATTATTTCGCCACGATTTGTCTGATAGCCCTAAATAAACAGAAGATGAACCTGAAAATCCTGTCCAATATTTATACTGGGGTTCGCCTTCATGAAAATGAATTGCGCCATTCCAAGAATCCATGGAAAAGAATTCGTTCTCATTAAGTTTCAGGCAAATCCAACTTCCGTGCTTTTTAGGGAATCGTTCACCTTCTTTAAGGATAACTGCCCTGATAGCATCGAGCAGATCGAATTCGCTGGGAGATGGAACTTCTTTAGTCTTGGACTCTTCTTGCTCGATTTTAATGATGACAGTATTTCTTGTCATATAAATGGCAAGAACAAGAATGATGTTGATAATTGGCAATACAATATATGAAGCACCGAATACATAAATTCTGACTTCGGTATTTTTAATAAGCCCAAGAAAAACAAACGATATCGCATAGATTACGTTGACAATGAAAATTATGTTTACGAGTTCCCGGTTGCTTTTATTCATAATAAATTGCCCCGGCGAACCGGGGCTTCCTCCTTCACTTCTGCGGTATGGCGGCTTTGAGTTCCACCTTGGTCATCTTACCAATCTTGAGTCCAGCCTTGGTGTCATCATCGGCGACACGGTACTTCGCGGAGAGGATTTCGCCATCGGCAAGGGTCTTGAGGTCTTTGTCCGCGATGGTGATTATCTTGAGAAGGTCGGCGATACGACCTTCCTTTATGAGCTTCTTTGCCAGTTTGACCGCATCGATATGCGACTGGCTCTTCGGGGCAGTATACTCGATCTTGAGTTCATACTGCGGGAAAACCTCATAGACTTCGGCATCTATGAGGGCTTGCTTGTACTGAGCGGCGATACGGTCAGCCGCGCCAGCAATAACATACAGTTCAACTGAAGCAAGTTCTTTCTGTTTCAGGGAACGAGCCTTGGAAAAACCTTCCAGAAGGCTCAAAATCTTGGAAACCAGATTCTCTTCGCTCATGTTCACCCCCACCACACCACCAAAAAAGTATCAGAGAAGGAGTATTCCCTCTCTGATACTGAGTATATCACAATACCAAAAATAAATCAAATTCTTTTTATTTTTCGTTCTCGATAGTATTCTCTCATTTTCTTGAGTGAATTATTCTGGATCGTTCGGATAGACTCATGCGAAAGACCAACTTTCTCCGCTACTTCCATCAGCGTATATTCCCGGTCATAGAAACCGTATCGCATCTTGATGATTTCACGGTCTCTTTCTGAGAGAATATCCATTGCCTGTTCCAGAATGGTTTTATTGCAATCGGCACAAAAATTGGATTCGGGGTTATGCCTCATGTCTCCGATGCAAGAAGACAATTCGAGATTGCTTTCGGAATCAATAAAATCAAGCGAAGCACAGGGAAGATTATCCAGTTGGATGTCGGTGATAAACGACACTGGCTTGCCCACCCCACGGGCAATTTCTTCAACCCTCGGTTCACGGGCATTCTCTTCCATGAACTTTTCGCAGAAGGTTTTAATCTTATAGGAAATGTCTTCCTTATAAACAGGAATCCTGATCAGCCTGACCTTTTCGTGAAAGTATCGCTGGATTTTTTGACGAATCCAAAACGTAGCGTAGGTATTGAACCTAACACCTGCGTTCGGGTTAAACCGCTCAACGGCATGCATAAGACCGATATTGCCCTCTTGGATAAGATCAAACACATCAACTTCAGTGGTCGCGTATTTGATTGCAATATTCCAAACCGTTCTGAGACTGCCCTCTATGAGCAGATTGATTGCGGCTTTATCGCCCGCTATAACCCTATCGCAGAGTTTTTGCTCTTCCTCTGCGCTAAGTATTCTAGTTTTTCGAACTGCTTTTCTGTAGCAGTTTATAAGATACTTGTCTGCCATTTCCCCATCCCCTCCCCATTGATTGAACTGATATTTTGCCGCAGGGATGTCTATGGTTATGAGTTTGCTGAATACCTCTTCTTCATATAATCCCCCCTAGTTGAATCCAGTGTACCATATCATTTTTCTCCGTGCAAGAAAAAAATGATTTAACTTTTCGCACTTTTATTCCTCTACCATCTTGACAAAAAAGACATAGGTCTCATTCATCGAGAGAAAGGAATACCCTTCATTGAGAATTGCCTCCATGGCAACAGCAATATCGCCGTCATAGGTGGAAACATACATCCCACCTGCGCGGCGAAATTCACCATTCCGAGGATTCAGATAATAGACCCTGTTCATTTGGTTCCTTTCTTGTGAAAGGACGAAGACTGTCTTTCCCTGATCAACGCCCCACCACCCTTTCGTATAGTATACCAAACTTCTGCATAATTTCAAGTTTTTTTATACGCATTTTATGTATCGGCATCCCGTTGACCAAGCATAAGAACAAAAGAATGTCAAGTAAAATTTGAACGGGTTAAATCTCTAAAATCTATAATTGACATAGTTGTTAATTGTGTCAAGATGAAGCATTCAAGTTAGGCGGAACCGGATTGAGTCCGGGATGAGGGACGCGACTTCCGAACAGCCCCCACCTGTCAAGGCACATCCAATATCGACCCCTTTTGTCAACATATAAATTGACCGGCTTGTTAACAACCACATCCATAAACAGGCAAGACGTTACCATTTTCATTGGTCTTCCACCAAACATTAAATTAGTCCTCCTACTTTCCAATCTCGATGGATAGATTCAGATTCTTTAATCCCATCATATAATTTATTGACACGCCACCAAACAGATTCATCTACATCTGATCCCTTAAGTCGAATCTTAACACCCTCTTTAAGTTTCTTTACAACCTCAACCCAAACGACTGTTTTTATGCCTTCATTATCAACCTGTATTAATTCAGCCTGTATTACTTTCATTTTAATTTTCTTCTCTCAAGATTCTGCCAAGTGCCGGAACCATGTTTACGACACCATGCGATATCATAATCAGTATGATAGGTTCCATAAGCATCTCGCTCTTCGTCTGTTTCGAATCCTCCAATAGTTGGCCATTCTCCGACATTAACTCTGGGTGATTCTTTCATGTGCAAAATAACAATATTCTCGTATTCATGATTATACAAATATTCCTGAGCCATTTGATCCGCGCCATAATAATCGCAAATGAAAATTTCATCGCCACGAGCCATGGCTTCATTCAATGAAGGAACATAGTGTTCTTCAAATTCATGCTCATTGATGTCACGATGTCCAGAAACAAATGCTGTCATTTTTACACTCCCTTAATAATTTTGTATTGCAACCGCATCATCATAAATTTCAAAAAGGTTTTCATCCCAATCTGATAATTCACTAAACAGTGGTCTATCATCAAACTTTGGTTTGGAAACGATAAATCCTTTGTTCTGTCCAGTGAATAAAACAATCAAACTGTTTTCTGCGCGACATGTTTTTAAAATAGGATATGCATTATTTTTAGGGTCTTCAATTCTTTTAATCAACTGGCTTCTCATCACACGCTCCTTATTTTGTCTCGAACTGCCATAAGACATTGCCCTAATTTATTTTCTCCCCACCTATCCTTATTCGACAAGGCATGGGCTTCATCAAACCCAATCCCCCAGATGCGATCATATGGACTTGCTTCAACAATTACCGTATCTCCTGTAGCCATTAATGCCTTAAGACACTTTGGATTTTGTTTATATTTAAAATAATTTCCATTTTCAACTATTTGCATGCAGTGAATATCCCATTTACCCGCATCAAACCCTCTAACAATCCGACCCAACCTTTTTTGTTCTCGTGGATCACTTGTCGCCAAAATTTTATTGGCAACCTCTTCATCTCCAAAAAGTTTGGCTTTTCGATACATCATGTACTGTTCTGCACAAGTAAACTGGATTCCATCATCGTCCTTAAATGGACTTGGATACCATTGTGAAAACGGACCATTCCAAAAAAAAGTATATTCGCTCATTTCAACATTCCTCCGCAAACCCATTTCCAATTTAAAGTAATTATTTGCTTTTGTTCATATAAAAAAATAAGCACGGGTTTTTGTAGTGCATCTGCAATGTTTATTGAGTGTTTGGTTCCATGTGACTTACCATCCCAATAAGCAACCACAACATTTGTCGCATCTACTATTTGTTGGTTCCGTTTGAATCCAGCCGACTTACCATACCGATCCCAATCAGGCAAAAATTCGATAAGCGGAATATCGTGTTCTTTGGCATATCGAGCGGCAAGTGAATCCGCTCCTCGTGCGCCCCCTGATATAATCTTATCAATAGTGGGGAAATATATTTCAAGTGATTTTGATAAATAATTGTAGCCATCAAAATCACGAGAACCTACAACGGCAATCGTCATTCTATTTTTTTCCTTATTTCGCTAAGAATAATTCCCTCTGCCGCACGAATGCCAGAAGCCCATGCTCCGACAATTCCTCTCGATGTTCCAAATCCATCACCTATCAGTGCAACATATGGATTAACAAAAAAGTTAAAGTTGATAAACTTTGGCTTGTTCGCATAAAACTTAATTTCCGGGAAATACATGATAGTAGATGGATTCAAAACTCCGGGGACAATAGAATCAAGTATTTTAAGCGATTTCCATACGTCCCTTAAAACCTTTGCAGGGCATACCAGACTAATATCTCCCGCAGTTGCCTTTAAGGTTGGTTCAAAATTATAGAAATCATTAAAGGTAGATTCCTTGCTTCGTTTGCCAAGCCTGAAGTCTCCCACTCTTTGCATAATGGGCTTGCCCTGACCTGCAAGCATGGTCATGCGAATTAATTCTTCGGCATATTCCTGACCAGATGCTAACGGCTCTGTAAACTTAATTGTTTTAAGCATGGCAAAATTGACAAGTCCATTTTCCTTGACAGTGCTATTTGCAGAATATGCGTGACCGTTTACAATATATCCCTTGCCATTTTTTTCCTGCACCACAAACGCTCGATTTGAGTTTGTGCAGAATGTTCTAACATCATTTGGGAAAAGAAACTTAGGGTCGTAATAATCCTCGACAATTCCATATGCTTCCCTTCGAGTTTCAATTCGAAATCCGACATCAATGATGTTATCGATATATTCGACATTGAGGTCGTGCATGATTTTTTGACCATATTTGAATCCATTTCTTCCCGGAGCAACAATGAGATAGTCAAAAGATACATCAATATAATCAGTGCCAATCAAATATGAAATTGAATGTTCTTCAATCTTACCTGCAATGGCTTCCAGTTTTATTTCCACTCCCAGTTCTTTTAACGCAGATATATATTTTTCAATCAACAATTTGCCGCCATCGGTTCCATAATGGGCTTGCTCGATAGAAAGCAATTCGACTCCGGGAAATTGTTTTACACGATTAAGGTAGTGATCGAGATTTTTCTTCTCTAAAATATTTGGATTGAGGAATTGTTTAAAGGCATTGATATACATCAAAGCAGTTGGTTCATCCCAATATTCTTTTGGAAATCCAACCCGATGGTCAAAATTCATCTTGCAATCGTTTCTAAGACCGCCAGTAGAATATTTTTCTTGTTCCAACATCAAAATAGAAATATTGGGAGTATGCTCTTTAAGTCTGAATGCCGCGCCAAGGGCGGCAGGACCAGTTCCTACTATCACAACGTTGTAGTGTTTCATAACCTTAATTATGCTTTATTTCCAAAAATCCGTTATGATAAAAAGCCCGAATAATGCCAATTAATATTCGGGCAATTCCCAAACATCCTACAATAAGAAATATTCCATATAATTTATCAGTGACGGACATGATAGTAAAAATGAGAATGATAGAATCAACGACAAGAACTGCTGTCATTGCGCCCAACACCACGGCAATAATACGCCAGATGTTCATTATCATGCCCCTTTTGAAGTCAAGTAATAGAAACCTCAATGTTTTGAGACTGGGAAGCAACCTCTTGCGTAATTCTGCTTTTATAGTTGACAAACCAATCTTCAGCGGTGACTGCCATTGCCTTGTCATTATCAGCCACTAAAAACCAATGGTCTCCAACTTCTTCTCCCTGTGCCTCCATGACGCCAATAAGACCAAACTCTGGATATTTTTCCTTCATCCAATCAATGACAAACTGGACCTGCTTTTCCATGTAATATGATTTTTCCGATCCGTTCCACTGAATGCCGGAACCATCATCATTCATTTCAATATCAATATGGTAGAAAGCAGGTCCATATTGGTCTTGTGGAACCTTCCAATCTGGATGATCCCTCACATCTTCGCCGCAAATAACATTAAGGTGGTCAACCATTTCAGGCGTCATCTTGCAAGTGAATTTTACATCTCCGGTAAAATCTGTTGAATAGCCCATATCAACCCTCCGTTTTTATTTCACCATGTTCAATAATTGAGGATATCATCCAATCATATCCGCAAAATCCAGAAGACTTTTTTTCAAGAACATTTTTTTCTGCCGAGTCAATTTTTCGTGCGCGAACGTTAGCCCGCCAACCATCATCCCATCGATAGGAGAAATGTTTTTCTGATTTGTTTCCCAAGACTTTTTCTGCTTCGGGCTTTGTAAGTGTTTTACACCTTACAAACAAATCTTTATCTCCCGTCCATTTGCCGTTCCAAGAACCGACACCGGGCATGGTTAATTCAAATGCTATAATCATTTTCTACTCCATCATTTTGTCAATCATATTGCTTAAATATTCGAACATGCAATCCTTGTCACAAAAATCACGAGAGGTTAAATCAACGGATTTTTTACCAACCAAAAGACAAAGCAGTGGTTCAATATCTACTTTTTCAATGCATCTAATTTTTCTATATATTGGCTTTAATGTAATAGCATCTCGTTTATCACTTGAAATAATATTTTGACACTTGTCGCACTTAATTACCATTACCGTTTCTTTCATGTTGTCCCCTTTCATTCCAAGCGTCAAGCGCCGCTATTGGGCTGTTCTGTTTAAGTGGACCTTTTGCTCCACATGATGCACAAAAGAAGCAATCAAAAGATAAAGTGTCCATTCCGCCGTTCCAATTAATATTGTCCGATCCACAGAACGGGCATTCTTTTACTTCTCTGGCTTCATTTAAAACCTGTATAAATTTCAATCCCACCACCCGAAAATATTTTCCTTGATAAGTTCACAAGCCTCAGAAATCATTTGCTTTTCTAGTTCATACTCTGCCTCAAAAGGAAACTTCTCTCTAAAATATTCTTCCATTTCTTCACTCTGTTCTTTAGATATTGGCAGAGGAGAAATTATTTTTAATCCCTCAAATTTTGAAATACCGTTTCCTTCTGACTCCCAAATCATTTCTGAAATATAATCAAATCCATATTTCTCTTTAAATGCCTTGCATGCTTTTTCATATAGTATGTCAAATGCACCATTGAACTTCTTCAGTCTTTTTCTGGTTTCCCAAATAGTATGTACTTGTTCTTTTCTTTCCTTATCTGCAATGACACCAAATTTTGCAAACTGTAATCCCATAAAGGTGAGCTTGAGTATCAGCATATCAACCAAAAAACACTGATCGTATTCCGCATTATGAAACATGAAGAATTTGAAATACTGAATCTTTCTATGCCAGTTGAATCGCTTATATTTAAGTGTTTTGAATTGAGGGAACATTAGTTTCATTCTATAATTCCTGCTTCGCGTAAAAAATCCTTTCCAACAGGAGTACCGAGCCATTGAATGGTAGTGGCAACAATTTTCAATTCTCGCTCAGAAAGAAACCCGGCAGGACCGGTTCCTCTGTTGTTACATCCTGTCATGAAATCCCAAAACCGAGGATTTCGTTTCATCCAGAGGTTAAAGGTTTCGTTAAGTTTTATTTCATCGGCATAATAGTCGTCATCGGGTTTAAGTCGATGACCACTAAAACCGACGATTGGGTTATTATTCATGATTCAATATTCTCCAAAACTTGATTGGCAAATGGATGTTGGGAACATCGATGGCATCCTTGAAAAGCGGAGCCATTTCTTTAACCGTCCAACCAGCCAAACCGCAACCAATTTCAGTTACAAGGAAAACCATTTCAGGATGATCTTTGGCAAACTGAATGAAGTTGTCAACATATTTGGCGATCTTGTTGACATTCAGTTTGTTCGTAACGGCGGCATTGACCGTTGGGATTCCATAAGTGTGACCCTGAAGACCCTCGCCCTGGCCATACTTGGCGCCCCAGCCCATGGCGGTTTTCGCCGCGCCGAGTCCATGACGACCAGCAGTGTTTGAACCGAAAACGAAAATTTCGTTCGGCTTCAACTTGGTAATCTTGTCTTCAGTAATTCGTCCGTCCATTCTCATTTACTCCTATGTTCATCGCATCGAACACTTAACCATCCACCATCATTGATGGTGCCAAACTTGCCGCACACTTCACAGGTAGTTGACGAAAGTTGTTCATACTTTGCGAGAATACCTTCAACCCTTTCGTCATATACACTTGTATAAACCCTTAAGGTTCCAAACTTTTCCTTAATCTGTGTAAAATAAAAACCTTCTATCTTAAGGTCAGATATTTCCTGCATCATGTGGTCAATCAAATCATACCAGCCAGACCCGCACTCAATTCCCCATGCCATACACGATTGGGTCTCGTTAAGTCGAATCTCATCTGGTTCAAACAAATGTTTATATTTGTTAATTAAGTCTTGTTCTGATTTCACTTATTTCCCTTTCAAGACAGGATATTTTATATTGTGCATCTTCTCTATCTTCTGCCGCAGTAAAGGCATCCTGAAGCAGTTCTCGCAAATATGATTTTGCCGCAGGGATATTTTCCTCGGTAAATTCTTCTCGGTGTATTTCTACTATTCGCTTAAACAGATTGCGATAATCTTTGGCAGTATCCCCTTTGGAAATTATATACCGAAGATGATCGTCAAACATTTTATCGAGCCATTTCATATATTTTTCACCCACACCATCATTGGATATGACAGTTTATGATTAATTTCCAAGGCAACAGCAATCATATCATTTAGCCGCCGACCCTTCAAATAATCCTTAAGACACTGCTTAAAATAATCGGGAGGATAGCCATCTTCCTTATATGGCATAGGCACTTCTTCTTCGCAATACCATTTTCCGCCTGATTTGAAAAAATTCACTTTTATTGTATCAACCATGACATCCACATCCTATTGGTGGCAGATCGCCAACGTTTTCATGAACAACTGGTTCACATATATAATATGATTTTCGTTCAACATAATCTTTATACGCTTTTGAATTACAATATTCTTCATGACTAATTATGCTATCATGATAGTGGTCTTCCATGCGATTATACGAAAGTTCAATATCGCTTGTTTTCTTTTCAGATTCTTCAATCCAATCATTTATCGCCTTGAGGTTTTCAGGCGTATGTGCGTACACAGCCTCAACTTGTGAACTGGCTTCCTGATAGAACGGGGTATAAGAGAAAAGAACTATTACTTTCATTATACACCTCTCGTGTATTATATCATAATCCCTTCAGTTTTCAAGTTTATCGAAAGGGCATTAGGCTGTTTCTCGATTTCATACACAGCGCATTTTGATCCAGAGGTTTGGATAAATATCTGAAAAAATAAAACCTCACCCTCGACGACAACTTCAATTTTTTTTGAACCTAGTGTATCATCAATCTGATATAAAAAATTGGTTCCGTGTGTTGTTACTCTATGCTTTTCCTTAAGTCTTCTAATCTCTTCAAACAATTCCTGTTTGAGAAATTTGGAAACAAAGGTTGGAGATTTGTACCGAGCATAATCATATTTTAAAAATATTGGATGAATAGCATCAGGAATTTCAGACAAAAAATCATCAAGATGATAATCAATAATTTTCTTTTTCGTCCAGTTATGGATGAAATATGTTGTCCAGACTAAAACCAATATAGTTAATTGAACAGCATTTTTCCAAATAGAAGTATTCCAAATGTTAACTATCATTATCAGCATTAAAAATAATATAAAAAAGAATATTACTTGACGCTTAGTCATTTGGGATACTCCCTCGGCAAATCCGATCCCCAAATTGATTCAGACGCCGACTTGAGAAATACTGGAATGTTGTTTGCGCGACACATTGAGACAATTGTTTCAAACCATTCTCTTTTGGGAATTATCTTCTCTGGTCGGGTGCCAGTTTCAGGTCCGATGATAACCCAACCGACATTTGACCAATTCACCGCATCCATATGCGGCTCATAGAGAAGCGGCTCAATAGAAAGAAAGTGGAGATTATCTCCCATCTTAACATACTTATCACCCTGCGGTCCGCCATCCCAACTGGTTCCAAGCCAGCAGTTTTTAAAAAAACCAAACGGACTATTAAAATATGTTACTGGATTCTTGGTGAGCCAAAGGAAGGTATGTTCCGGCGCAGTAGTAATCTTTTTGAAAATCTTATCCATCCATTCCAATTCATAAAAATATGGATCAGACATTGAATTGACAAAGATGCGAGAAGGGCTTTTAGGAAATGGTTTGATAAAATTCTTTTCAACCCATGCTGGAACAAAATCCGTTCGCCCACAAATATCCATGCCAAATCTGGCGGCTGTTTTGCGGGCATAGCAATAGGAACAAGTGTGTAAACATCCCCAGACTGGATTCCATGTATAATCACACCAATCTATTCGTGTTTTTTCCTTGAGACTCATTTTGCCCTCCACCAATTACCATATAAAAATTTAAAGACAAACACAAGTCCCGTATTGATGATATTACCTATTGCTTCAGTAGCAGTACCCCAAAATTCTCCGGTGAAAATCCATTCTATTGCACCGGCAAAAAGCCCTATAAAAACCAATCCTATGAGCAATACAATAATTCCAATGAACCCAAAAATGAAGGATAAACACAACTGAAACCAATAAGGCAGATTTGGGTTATAGGCATTAGAAACAAAAAATGGATTAATTAATACAACCACCGCGCACATGGTTATGAAAATACCAATGCGACTAAATAAATCTATTTCTGAATCCATTATTTTTTTCATTTTGTCTTCCTGAATAAATCAGCACGATTCCAGTCGCCGCAAATAAACTTGATTAAAAATGCACCAACATTCTTTGGGAACTTAATTATAGTATCAAACTCCCAATCTCCTTTTACAGTCCAGTAGCAAATGGATAAAAATAATGATATTGCTGACCAAGCAATAAAAATGAAAACATAGAAAAAGACAGCAAATACTTGCGAGCCTAAAAATATCCACACGCCGACAATATCCTTATCGGCATATTGACCAAACATAAAATAGTTTGTAAATAAAATTGCGGCAATAATAAGCAAAATGCCCATTCGCCCCCAAATGTTGAACCCTGAATTCTTAATGTCCCATTTGGATATCATTTCTTACTCCTTAATGTAGAAACATCCGGGGATAAAACAAGATTGCCCGAGCAGTTTACTGCGTGTGCCCAATTTAAAACTTCATCGAGAGATGCTTCTTTGGGGAACGATTTTGTTTCAACCCATGTATCTCCAACGGTTTCATTTCCTGCTGATCGATGGGCGATAGCAATAATTCTGTCGCATCCGTTAATCCATGTCTGAGCGAACGCTTCCTTGCTGGGATTCCGAATTGAGCCTCGCATGTTTCTCCCTTTCTAAGCATTCAATGGCGGCAACAGCAACTGCCGCAACTTGCGTCATTTCTTCAATTTGCTTATCAACATCAGATTCAGCAAACGCTTCATAAAATTCCTCAAGTAAAATGTCGTACCATGTAAGTGTTCCTCGTTCGGCATTAAGTTTACAATTTCGCTTTGCTATATCAGCACTAATGGTAGAACCGGCTATAATTTCTTTCGTAGCAAACGGATGATTTTGAACACCCCACTTCATATCTTGTCTGGCGCGTTCATCACATATTTCAGACAATATTTCAAACATATCCCTCATAGTTTTCTCCTGAACGCAATAATTCTATGCCTTGCATGTGGCGGTTCCATATCTATATGATATGATTCTCCACCTGACGTTATTTGCCCCGCCGAAAACTCTTCATCGAGTTTTATACATGCTTCAACTACATCTGGATCATCTATCCATTCAACTTCATATTCTGGTTGTGTTTTCTTACTAAACATACAATTCCTATTACTGAAAATACAAGCGACCAAAATAATGGCGGTGCCATAATGACACCAAAAAATTGCCAGAAAAAGTTCATATTTTACTCCGATGCTTTGAAGTTATAAACGGGCATCATATGCACCGTGACATCAACTGTGGGAATAATTGCTTCCAGAATTTCTTCCGCCTTCTTGTATGCTTGCGGAGATTCGTCCAAAGTGTCCTTGCCGATACATGACGACCAAACTTTGGATTTCTGCATGACATGTTGAAAGTCTTCCAAGCGAATGGTAGTTTTTGCCTTTGATCGAGACATCTTTCGTCCAGCGCCATGGGGAGCAGAGTTATTCCACTCTTCGTTGCCCCTGCCGGTTCCAACAATAATTCCGTCTGCCATATTCAAGGGAATAATAACCTTCTCTCCCGCATGCGCGGAAATGGCTCCCTTACGAACAATGCCATCAGCGAAATTGATATAATTATGAACGGACTCAACAAACTCAATAGGTCGCACTTTGTAAAACCCGGAAATGATTTCCTGCCCCATAAGGCGACGATTCACTTGAGCAAAAAGTTGGGCAACCTTCATGTCGCCAATATAATCCTGAGCGGTATCGCCCTCAAGGAATTCAAGACCTGAAGTAATCTTGGGCGCTCGTGAATTAATTCCCTTGATTTCAGATTCAATCAGGTGATGCTTGTCTTTCTGCCCAAAATATTTCTTGATAATTTTTGCTTTTTCTTCATTGAAAAAGGCGTTGAAAATATTTGCCTTTGCTACGCCCTGATGATGCGTAGCAATCTTGAGTCCGAAATTGCGAGAACCGGAATGAATGGTCAACCAAAGAAACCCTTTATCATCTTTGTCTATTTCAATGAAGTGGTTGCCACCACCAAGCGTACCAAGTGAATTATGAACATAGGAATAATCCTGAATCGTGTTTTGCGAAGTGTTCTTAAGCAGTCTATAGAACTCATCCTCATAAACATCAAACTCTTTGAGAATCGATGCAATCATGTCACGATCCGGTGAATGTTCCCTTATCGTTTTTCCAGAAGGAATGTGCTTCCTGATAAAATTATCCAATTTGTCAAACCTGTGACCAACCTCTGATTCATGTCCAAGATTCCATGAAGACACACCACATCCGATATCAACTCCGATAAGGTTGGGGATAATCTTCGAGGTGAGTTTAGCAGTATAGCCTATGACACATCCTGCGCCGGAATGAACGTCGCTCATGATTCGAACATGGGCGTCTTCCGATGCAGGATGGTTGAGGAGTCCAATAATTTGAGAAACGGCTTCCTGTTCAACAAATTCATTGTAAACAATTGCTGAACCGTACTTTCCGGTGATTTCCATAATTTAATCCTTTTATAGAGTATATCAGAAATTTCTATTTTTTCAATACAAAAAAGCCCCTGTTAAGGGGCTTGATGTTACAACTTAACTGGCAGTTCAGCCTTCAACGCATCGAAGTACAAATGCCAATCATGATCCTTCATGGTTCCCAAACCCTTCTTTTTTTCAGGACCAATATGAATCTGTCGTTCAAGATATTTAAATCCAAAAATCGATGGCGGAAGAATTCGCGGCACAGCATCGGAACCATGCTCTATTAAAATCAAATCGGGCAATCTACTCTCGATTGACTTTTTGAATTCAGCGTTACCAATCTTGGGCGATCCAAGACCGCACACTCCAACATCCACATCGGGATAATTATATTGAATATCCAACGCGGCAAAGGTTGCAAGAACAGCGCCGAGGCTGTGTCCAAAAAAGAATACTTTCTTAACCTTGCTTACCTTGACTATTCCCTGTACAAAAGTTCTGACTGCCAGATAGTCTTTCAAAAATCCCTGATGAACCTTTATTGCCTTTCTGGTTCCATTGTATGGCACAACCTTTTTGCAGAACATGAAGTTTCGAATCCAGTCTTTAATGCTGTCTGATCCACGGAACATGATAAACAACGAATCGCCCATCATTCCAAAAATACCTTCGACATTGGCAATATCAAAATACGTTGGCTCTGAAATAATTTTCTTCATTTCAGTTATATCATATTTTAAGATTCCAGATTCGATATTGTGATATCTGTTAAATTCAGAGAATCGCACATCTGCATCAAGAGTTGATATTTCTGCCGCCTTTAATATTTGGTCAAGTGTTAATTTCATAGTTACTCCTTTGAAATAAATTCTTTAGATTCCCAATATATTTTTACAATTGGTTTCATCGCTTCGTCATAGGTATCTCCACGAGGAAGATTCGTTCCAAAATGAATAGCCCAACTTAACGCATTAAGTAGTTGCTCTTTAATCTGATCTTCTTCAACATCAACCACTTCCATGGTTCCGCGTTGCTCTAAACTTTTAAGAAATCCAAACCATAATTCATTTGAAATATTTAAGTAATTTTCCTCATTAATGTGATATTCGTCTTCATCCCTATCTGAAAAATAATCGCTCATTTCTTCAGTAAGCGTTCCCATATTTTTTTTCTATTTCTAATGTTAATGGAAAAAAAGTGTCCATCTTCATCATGACCCACCATTACTTTCATCTTCCCTCCGATATTACTATAACCTGCGAAGAACGAAGTGATTTCCACACTTCAGTGGCATTGTAATAGCGATCAGGTCCACCAAGTGGGTCTTGAATAATCAAATCTCTGCCACGAACACCAGTAACCAACAAATAATGTCCTTCAGAATAATCATAACCACGGTTGGTTATTCCCTTCATGACAACACCAATAATAAATACATTCGGTCGAACAGATAATAAATCCTGCCTTGATGCTATCCTTCTCATCGTATAAGGAACATTATATGAATCAAGTGCAAACATCAATTCAGTAAGCGAAGTGCTACCATCAGAAACACGATAGCCAATAACACTTCTTACATCCTGAACAGAAACAACTCTTCCCTTGCTCCACCCTACAGCCATTGCAACACAGGCTGGTCCGCAATTCCCTATTCCGGTTTCCAATTGGCTTTTATACCAAGAGAATTGCGCCGACAAGTTGATACAAAAAATTAACATGAAAAGAACTAAAAAAATATTTTTTTTCATAGCAACATTGACTTAGCCAAATCAAATTCCTTATCAAATTCTTCCATTAAAATAGGGTTGCGGATAGTATAATTATTATCCACCATGTATGCGGGGTCTTCGTGATTTTTAATGCATACTTCCCCTATGCGGTTATAAACTGTTGTAATATGGAACGAATCCTTCTCCTTATTATATGCATTTATCCTGTGGTATTCTATCCACAGAGGTATATCCGATCCGTGCCCATAGGAATTATTATATGAATAGCAAGTTCCCACCATTTTCTCGCGTTCTGGTACATCGAAAGTTCTGAAAATAAACTCTTCAATTTCGCCCTTGTTTTTATTTGCCGCGATTAATTTATTTTCCAATTCTTCTCGAAGCGAATAAATCTCTTCTTTCGACATACCTTCAAAGTTCATGCTACCACCCTTATTTCTTTTTCAGTTACTTCAATTTTTTTGACGGTGAACCCTGCCGCCTGAGCATGTCCACCGCCACCGTATTTGGTCGCAATTTTAGACAAATCAAGTTCTTTTTTCGTCGTGTACAAAGAGACCCAATATTCTTTACCCTTCGAGTGCGTAAAGGCAATCATGAAGTCATATTTTTCATCATCCCATAATGCCTCAAATGTCTGTGAAGAAAAATTATGGGTGTTGCAAGCAAGTACCTTGTAGCCGTCAAATGTTGTTTCAAAAGCATGTTTCTTTACCATTGAAGTATTTGATGAATTGATGTACTCAAGAAGGACACTACCTCTCTCCATAATGGAAGAAATCCAATGTCCTCCCCATTCAGGAACGAGCAATTCATTCCAGATTGCATCATCAACCTTAGTACCGCGCATTCCGTATTGGAATGGAAGAATGGTTTTATTCCAATATTCAATATCTTTATTATTCCAAATGTCATAGTTGCCGAGCAGGTCTACCGTTCGAGGCATAGGCTTGTTAGGGAATGCATATTCCCAGCACAACATACACCCGGACTTATTCGTATTTAAAACCCACTTCGACCGGATGGATTCAGGAACGTTTTTCTCTGCCCATTCAATGAAAGACTTGTGGTGATCAATCATGATGACATTGGTAATCTTGGTGAGTTCAAGGATTCTGTCGTAAGGATTGGTTGAACAATCTACAAAATAAACAGTGTCGGCAAAGGTTGGCTTGAAGGTTTCAGGAAAAGCGTAATTATATTCCCACGCCATCATCCATGGCTCATGACAAATCTTTCGAGTAATTGCGCCTGAACAAGCCCCATCCAAATCCGATCCATGATAAAAAATGTAGTCCAATTTATGTTCCTTTCAGAGATTATATCATGTTATCCATGATTTTCAATATCATAAACTATGCATTTTTCAACACATACCTATCGTAACTACCAAGAGTACAATATGTATGTACGCTTACAATTCTAGTTTCAAAATAATCCTTATCCCAAGTCATGTCCCAGACACCCCATCCCGTAATAAGATTCCCAACGCATAATTCACCTGATTCAAGAAGTGGAGTCCGATAATCAACCTGACGATCAAAAATGTATAAAGACTTCAGATTTTTCCAGATTCCATGTTTCATCCTACCATGAGCGCCGAGAAAATTGGTTTTCATAATGAAAGCAAATTTATCCGAACATTCTTTTGCTTTCATTACAAAATCATCAAATAAACTAAATGGCGGATTTGTAATAATATAATCGTAATGGTCTTCACAATCCAAAAAATCTTTACCGGTAGTTCGGATATCGTCGCCAGTTACTGTAAACCCAGCCTTAATCAACTGTGATGCAATCGCACCTGAACCAATTGCTGGTTCGTAAACTGGCTTTGAGATATTAAACTCATTTTGTTCTAGCAATTTCCATGTCAAAGAATAGGGAGTGGAATAAAAATCCGCCTCTGGTCTATCCTCAATTGGTTTGCGATTTGCGTATGCCTTGCCCATTATGCGTTTACAGTAGCTCCAATATCTGCCTTGATTTCTTCAAAATGCTCCAAGAACTCATTCCATTCCGTTTCAGTGAGATTGATTCCCTTATTCCCCGGAAGCCACTCGCCGTCCTTTTCGTACCACCTGCGGATACCGATATAGAACTTGCCCTTGTATTCTGAAGCCTCTATGCGTATGTCCTTACCTATTTGAATCATTTGTATACCTCTTATAGTAAATATGCTAAAAATAAGTAAGATAATCTTGATATGAAAATTATTACCAGATTTCATCGAGATACTAAAACACTTAGAATTATGTTTTTTAAGAAAAATACCAATGATCATTACTTTTTAGTGTTTGTATATAATGATCAAAAAATGATACAAATTGCGCCTGATTGGTTCATTGAACAAGAAGACTATTATGGAGATGAAGAGATAACGCGAAATGAAATGCATGATGTACTCGAAAAAATATGGCAATATACGGTCATGGAGTAATAATGGAAAAATATTACGAAGCAGAAGAAATATTAAAGTTAAAAACTCCATTTTGGATTCAAATAGAAGACCAAGGAACAGAGGTTCGTGAAGCGTATATAATTAAGGTAACCAAAGACCCAGCCAACATCATGTTTCGGTCATTGGTTGAAGTCTATAAGGACAAGACTTATTTCCATAAGGGAATACGAATATTTGCATGTAGAAAATGGAATAAAATAAAGGTAATGGATAGATTACCATCAGAAGATTTAAGGCGAGTAATTGTAGATATATTTATCAAGGATATGATATGAAATACTGTGGCATCATAGAATATGAAAACGGAATGGACGTTTTATCCAATGTGATTGCTTTGGTTGGGCAAGAGGAAGAAGAACTAGCACAAGCAGAAAACGAATGGATAGATTCTTCTACAGCAGTTGTAGCGGATGTATATAATTCTTTTTATGACGCTTTTCCTAGTGGATATTCTATAAACGGAATGGTTTTTACAGAATTATCAGAAGCAAAGAAAAAACTATTGACGAAAATATTTACAGAATTTGAGGGATTCGATGATTAAACCAACGCTAAAACGAAACAAGCATGATTTAATCATTAGGTCATTTATACTTGATTTTATGGTAGATGACTATTGGAGAGTCAATTTAGATGATGATGTTTATTTGTTGGGGATGGCTGGTGTAGTGGATAGTAAAGGCATAACGGCATTAATGTGTGCTACTTATTTCAATTTCACAGATGTCATGAAAAAATTGATTGAACTTGGTGTAGATGTCAATGCAAAAGACAACAAAGGTCATACTGCTCTTAATTATGTTCAAACATATTCTTCTCGTTCAGAAGAAGGCAAGAAATTACTGAAATCGGCGGGGGCTATTTAATGAATCTATATTTAATGTTAAAACATTTAGATAAGCATAAAATTATTCCCGCTGTATTTGGAGCCATAAACAATAAAAAAATGACAGACATAATTAGTCGTATCGATATGTCTATTCTTTCTTCACAACTCGAATCGTTTGTAAGCATTAAATTAAAAAACAAACAACTCACCATTACTCCTGAGACTATTGATTGGTGCGACATTCAAGTAGATGATAACGGAGAAGAATATCAGGATGGAATGGTTGTTGAATGCAGAACCAATATTGGTGAAGACAATAACGTGAGGTTTTATTTTTATATGACGGGAGAACTACATAATTATGAATTTGATTGAATTGGCAGAAAAACTTGATAATTCTGACGACAATACCGATGTTGCACAAATCGCTGGTGGACTTAAAATGGCGGTGTCTCTTGGTGTTGCCAAGCCCGGAACAATAAACCTTGATTGGGGCGGAGGACGATGGGAATTGGGAACAGAATATATGAAGGGTGAAGGTATTACTAATGTGGTTTACGATCCATTTAAACGGTCGGAAGAGCATAATAAAAGCACTCTTCAAATCTGTAAGGAAATAGGCGGCGCAGATTCCATAACGCTTTGTAATGTATTGAATGTAATACCAGAAAAAGAAGACCGAATTAAATGTGTTAAAGACGCTTTGCGATACTTGAAGTCTCGTCACAAAATGCTTATTCAGGTTTATGAAAAAGACCGCACGGGTATTCTTGTAAAAACCAAAAAAGGATGGCAAATGAATCAGCCATTATCATTTTATCAAACTGAACTTGCGGAAGCAGGGTTTGCAGTCGAAAAGAAAAAGTCTTGTCTGGTAATAACAAAATGAAATTTTTTCAATGGTATAAAACAATAGATGAAGAACTAACCTACGATGATCCTCTTTATATTTATATTTTTGGTGAAAACACCGTTGATACATATAACTATTTAGAGGTTGGCAAATCCTTTAGAAAATGTTCTGTTTTTGTAGGTGGAAAAGATGCTGGTCTTATAAAACGTTGGATAGAAACAAGAATGAATAACGAAACAGTTGTTTTACATGACGAAAATATTTTTGATAAAATAAGTGAAATCATGAAAAGAAAAATAATCAGAGATATATATGATAAATGAAGAATGGGATGAATTAAACGCTCAAGAAGTTCCATTTTGGATGGCTATAGATAATCGATCTGGAAGTGCCACCTCTCTTATACTGTATTGTAAAAAAGAAAAACTGATGGTTGATGCGTTTAAGTTGTACAAACGGGTTGAATTGTTTTATGATGGAAGAGAGTGGACTTGTGTCGTTTATGCAACATATGATTCTCAGGCTTCAACTACAAATATGTTTAAAGAAGATGAATGGACTTCTGGTGCCGAATATATGAAAATCATTGATCCAAGAATATCTCACAATATTATAAAAATTATTTTCGAAAAGGATTATGAAAGGATAGGCAGGTTTAAGGGCGTTTTCGAATAGACAATTTAGTAAATAAAAACTTGACCACTTCTTTTTTAGGCACTTCTGTTATTTGAGTATAGTTTCCGTAATCATCAGATATTTCATCTTCCATACCCATGAACAAATCTACAATTGCAAATTCCAATGGCTCAATAACAATTGCCTTATAATTATCTTCGCTAGATGATTCAAATGGGATGACATACATTTTTTCAGTAAGACTGCTATTATCGTAATCAGTCCATAGCGCACTATATGCTTTATGTACTTCCATTATGACTGTTTCCCACTTAATAATAATGTTATTGCTGATTTGTCCCACATGATTTTTTTCAAGTCACAATCGTAATCAACTTGAATTACTCGTTCATACATATCAAAGTTTTCAATATCAAGAGCAAAAGTATATTCGTCTTTTCTTTCAATATAATAAAGTGTTGATAAATATTGAAATGTCAAATATGGGACTTTCCATTCTCCGACTTGAGGATAGAACCGTTTGCCTTCAGGTATAAACCCGAATATCTCACCAAATTTTAACATGCATAACGTCCAATATAATATACACTAAGTTGACTTATGCCCATTTTTATAGACATTATGATAATGCTCCAAAAAATTGTCTAATCCTCCTAGAGCATATTCAGTGTTTTTCTTTTCAATATAATCGCTTTTGAACAATTGTTTTATTCTCTTGACATCACCAATAGACAAATCGTTATAAATATCATTATGATATTTGAACAGTACATACTCCACCGTTTTTAAATTATCCTTTGCCGCTTTTTCATCATCAATCTTTTGTTTTTTAAGAATACATTGCAAATATAAATCGTTTAGATCAATATAGAGTTTGTATCGCTGAACATCGAGTTCTGGAACTTTGCCTTCATTTAGCACCTAATCCACCAATAGATTTAGTTTCATTTTACGGCATCCGGTAAAAAGTCGTCAGGAGATATTTTTTTCTTTGATGATTTTGTTTTTTTGTTGAGACCTTTTGCGCTATTTAATTTTCGCGTTTGATTCCGAGAAAAATCAGAAGCTATTTTTTCAGCGGTTGCAAATTTCACTTGGATGTTTCCTTGGCTATAATTGTATCAACCTGAGCCTTCAATGTGTTCAACGCATTTATTTTAGTGGATAGAGGCGTGTTCATGAATGCTTGACCAAGTTTGCCAAACAAATCTTCAATGGCTGGCTTTAAAACATTAAGGTCTTTTTCGCCCATCAATTCCATTTCTGTTCGTCGCGGATTGTACGTTTGCGTCTTACTTGGTTCAGCCATGGCGGCTTTGCGCAGGCTCGATGTTGTCATTCTTACTGGCTTTGTCGCGGCGGCAGGTGGTGTAGTACCAGCAATTTTATCAAATAATGCCATAATGATTCTCCTTATAATACCTGATAATTCACATGATCGCGTTCGAATATTTCTTGAATAATGGTTCTTAAATCTTTATTGTCTGCATCAATATATTTATCTTTTTCGCTCAAATATAAATGTGATTTTTCACCAATTAAATATATCACATCCATGGCATTGACAAACTTATGAATAATTATGGTTAATGCCTTTGCCTGATATTGTCCGTAACTTGTCGGTCTTTCTGGTTCGGTAAATAACTTGAAGTATCGCACTTGCCTGTCTTCAAGTTCTTTATAATAAACATTAGTTTTTAAATTCATGGTTCAAGTCCTGAAGTGAATATTAATTCAACACAGTTATGCTTACTAACATATTGAAACGCCTGAAAATCTTTTATTTCTTTGTATTTCCATGTATCGTTTAATATTTCATGATTGTGCAATCTAACCCAACTATTAAACAAATCCGGTCCAACAACAAATAAAATAACAAAATCACAATCTTCATAGGAAAAAGCAACCGCTCTTTGAATTGAGACTTTGTTTTTTCTTTGAAGATAAAACCGCATATATTCCTTTTAATAAATAGATTCAAAACAAGACTGTATCAATTGTTCCTTCGGAGTTCCTTCAGCAAAATCATTAGAGGCTAACCAATCATACGATGCTTCAAGACTGCTCAACCAATCTGCCATTTCACTATTCATAGCAATATAATTAACCCCATTCCATCCATCAAGAGAATCATTGTTTGACTGCTGAATAAATACAAATGCATTAAAAAATATATTAGATTGCTTCAGTTCAACAGATTCAAGGCACATAAAAAGAGAAGTGTCTGAGGCTGTTTGATAAAAATAAATTGTACCTGAATCCAGTTTTACTCTCATACAGTTATCTTATGGTTTCCATCTCAAACACTTCAGACATTCCTACTATAAAAATATACTCTACGAGGTCGTTGGGAGTTAGGTTTTTTATCCCAGATTCACCAATAGATTTAATCTTCCATGCCTTATCCGGCAATCCTCGTTTGGTTTTTCCATACATTATGGTTTTAATTTGATTGTTATGAAATATAAATTCAATTTCAAATCCATTTGTTTTTATACCAAGAACGTTATATATATCTCGATATTGCAGATATATCATGATTCCCCCATTTCGGCGACATATAATTTATAGTCTTCAGATACTTCTATTCCATTAAGCCAACAATAATCGACATATGACATTCCATATACTTCTTCAATTTTTTCAACCATTTGTATTATTTTAGTATATTTAATTTCTGCTGTAGGATCAGTAATTCTGGCTGTACCGGATGATATTCCAATTGGTTTTGAGGTTAAAATATAATCATGTAAATGACAATATATTGCATAAGACATTACCAAGTCGTCATTGTATCCCTTCATTGCCTGTGGCTTTCCATCTTCTGCCCAGATAAATACTTTTATTTCTTCAATGAATCGTGAAGAGTAAATCTTGGTTTTTTTGTTTTCAAGGTCATGAAACAAATCATCAACCAATAACGGTCGGCTACGAGGATGGGTTTCCCAACCCATCAAAATCTTTCCCTTTTGTTGGACATAGACTGACTGATATGGATCAGTATCGTGGAGATATACTTCATTGAAAACTGATATGCCTAATCCGGTAGATTCAATTATGACATATGCGTTATTATAATATTTGGCAACATCTTTAATGAGTGTTCCATAATCTTTAGTCGATATTTTGCTTTTTAATTCAGCAACCTGTTCATTAATGGTAACATCAAAAATGTGGAAGGCAGAATAATCTGCGCCAGAACCTTTCGCAACGTCAGCAACGAGCGTGTATTGGTGTGTAGGGTCGGCATCCTTCCAACACCAAAGCCCCGGAATCGGTTTTGTAACTACCTCTTGTGGCAATCTGTCTTCCCATTCTGGCGCCCTTACATCCATTTCAATTTCACTAATAGTTTTGGCTGAAATAACCGTATTACCAGAACCCAAGAACTCAGCGAGGATTTCCTGCCTAAATTCTTTTTCTGTTTTGGCGTTCGCTCTACGTTTCCAAAGCCATGGAGCGATTTTTGGATCACCTTCATATGCCAACTGCTCTTCTTGTTTTTCAAGAACAAATTTTTCTACATTTTCTATTTTACCATCAAGCACATTTTGAAGCCAAGGATTGGACCTGCCCGGATATCTCCACCATGGAATATAAATTGCGTGGAATTCATTAAGTAATTGCTCTGCTCGCGTATAGGTCAGATGATACCAGTTTCCGACACCGTTAGTTGTTGAAATAACAATACAATCTCCACCTTTATCCAATGATGGCTCAATTGATTTCCAAATTTCATCCATCCATTCGTTGAAGGCGGCTTCATCAATTATTATCAAAGAAGGAGTACCACCACGACCAGAGTTTTTAGATTTCGCCAATACTCGTATCTGGGACTTGTTGACCAGCTTCAACTTAGTCTTGCTCATGCCATCGCGTGTTGCTTTTGATTTCAAGAATCCGGGCAACATTTCATAATTGATATCAATGGTCTTTTCTTTGAATTCTAATGCATCATTCAACGTCAATGAAATGATTTTTATATTCTGAGCCTTTTGGAAATTGGCTCGCCAGAATGCATAGGCACCAGTTACAACTGAAGCGCCCACCTGTCTTGATTTTCTGAAAATAACTTTTGAATATTCCTGAAAGTCCTGTAATATTTTATGCTGAAAGTCAAAAAGCCTAAGTGGAATTGGTCCACCTTTGGCTGGAATAGTAAATGCATAACGATCTATATAATAATAAGAATAAAGGGAACAAAGAGTAAACTCAACCATTCTGTCAACAAGCTCAATAGTACCATCATTTAATTTGGTTTCAATGAGTTCTCCCGACCATGGCAAATCTTCAATGGCAATGTCTATTTTATATTTAAGATATTTATCCTGTACCAGTTTATAGACATATTCTTCTTTGGTCATTTTTGCTCCTGTACTATATTAAATATGCCTTTGATGAAGTCCCTTTCGGATATATGCTCGTTTATCTCAGGGAATATCCATTTATCAAAAAATTTCGTTGCTTCTTGATTTCCACCCCTTGCGTTTAATGCATCTGAAATCAACGTTCCAGAATGAGAATCAAAATATCCATGATAAATGACCTCATAATTGGCGCGGTCAACGGCACCTAAATTAATGTAAAGATCATACTTACATACAAATTCATTTTTTGTAGCAAATGTTTCAGTTTCTATTTCCAATTTTGACAAATTGTCAGTTGTTCTCCACAATACCAAATTGTTTAAAGAAGTCCTGTATCCCTCATCATAAAAATCTTGTATTTTCATTTTGAAAAATCCTTGTTGTTTATCTTTATGTAAAGAATGTCTATAATGTTGTAATCTATATATATGTTCATCTGGTGAACAGATTCGTCGAATTTCCAGTTTTGCTGTTCATTTGGTGAACAGTCTATTTCACCAAATGAACACGGATCACGTTTTTTTATACTGTTCATACCGTGAAAAAGCATACTTTATTGCATCACGGCATGCCTCGTTTACCGTGGTATAAAATATTTTTTGGTCTCCTTCTACCCAAGAGACTTCCATATAGGTTTGATAATTGTACGGTTTGTTTCTGCCAGCCCAAGCAACGATATCGGTTGTCTTGAGAAAAATTTCTTTTTTATTTGCGAATCCGTATTTTGCTTCGCGTTCTTTGGAATAGTCGTCAAATACGCATTTCATGACGACAACACAATCTGTTTGTCCTTCTAAGTTAGGATTATGATATTCAGCATAATAGTAGGTTTCGCCGAGTTTTAGTTGTTTTCTGCTGTTTATTCTCATAATCTATCCTTTTAGAATACGGAAACAAATTGGCTAATCTCTTCTATCATTTTAGGATTAGCCTTGGACATTTCCGGGTTGGTGATAAGATTCATGTATTTCCAATTGAATGAATCAGGATTATAATCAGACCACTTGATTCTTCTGATTCTGATTTTTAAGTGTGATGAGATATGAATGATTGTAACGTCACCAGAAGTGGTAGTATTCATGTTACTGAATTGCAATTTGAACATGTCATCGGTCATATAATCGGGCGTTATCCAAATAATTTCATCTACCCAATCGTGGATAAAAGGCGCAATCATGTTGTCATAGTTGTGAAAGGCACCATCAACTGATCTGTACCAGTGTTCATCCCAATGCACATAGGCATCATGATGGGAATCAAAATTGACAATGGTAAACTTTTTTGGTTCTAATACCTTTTCGTCAATCATTTTTTTTATGTAGAGAAATGATTGATTGTCGTTGCGCATTTTAGCACCGCGAATGCGATGGGTCAAATTGGTTTTTTTGATAAAATCTTCGGTAGATAACCAGAGTGAAGATGTTGCATGAAACGTTGAATAACTTTCGGCATTTGTCTTACCATAAAACCTCCCGAAATAAGGAGGATTGGTAAAAAAATCCATATCAAGATTCAAGACAGCCTGTAACATATTTTCTCCTTATATCCATGTATATTCATTATCAAATATTAAATAAACTATTTGATGATATCGATTTTTGCTAATTTTTTGCTGAAACATTTTTTCTGCTACATCAAAATCCAACCCCATTGTAGTGTCTGGTTTTGAAAAAATACCAAGATTAGACACCCCTGAAATCATTATTTCATCTACTTTATCGTTTTGATAGGTAAGATTTAATCCTTCTACATTTATTGTGAATCTTTTATTAAGTTTATTTAACAACACAAATAATGTATACCAAGTCATTTGAACAACCTTTTAATAACGCCATATTTGTTTCTACATTTATTTGCTTCTTCAAGAGCGTTTATTTTATCATATCCATCCCTGACTGCCACTTCCATGTCGCGGTTAAACTCATCAACCAAATATATTCTTTCTAAGTTTATTCTGCTATACATTTCGTTGACGTTCTTTCTAATTTTATTAACTCTCCAAACTGAAAAGTCGAGGTCAGAATAAAACACATATATGTCATTAATTTTTATCATCGTATTATACCTTCGAATTCCAATTCAAAAAAAGCAACTATTATTGATTTAATCAAATCATTAACATTTTCGCTATGTAGTTCTTTTTCAGATATGGCAATGGTATCTCCGGGTGGAGCGAAATATACTTTTGGCGCTCCGAATTTGAATAGGCTTTTTTTAATTATTGCATTTTCAAATCCATGATTTTTTGTTGTTTCTGAATATTCAAACAAATAGAGATAGGTGAGTTTAGTTTTATTAGAAAACGAAACGTGTATATGATACATTATTTGGCTCCAAATATTTTATATATAATCAATTTTTTGTTGCCTTCTTCAGCACGGAACATGTATGGTGCATCGAAAATTGATTTAAACCTACCATTGAGCGATTCCGTTTCAACATTGCCTATATAATCTGTTCGATAATCAAACAAGATTTTGTTGTATGATACTTTTACTTTCAGGGTCGGGTGTATTCCAATATCAATTATTTTATAAACAGTAAATTTTATTCCAGAATCAAATACATATATTTGACCAACTTCTACTCCCATTTCTTATCCTCCCATTCAATCGTAAACATGACTGGAACAAGCAAATGTCTTGCGGTAGTGGTAAATGTTTTTTTATTGAAATCAAATTCAAATCTATGAACTTTTCCCATCAAACACATTATTTTTGGCTCAGTTTCAATATGAGTAAAAATAGCGGGAGCCAATACCCTATTTTTATCAAAGTCTTTAATACCATTATAGACGCCCTTTGTACTTGAGGTTATAATAAGGTGGCTATCGGGAATCAGTGATTTGGCAACACCATCCATTACTTTTTCTTTTGTTTCAAGGTCAATCGTTTTATTTTCATTATATAGTCCTACAATTACTCTATCATTAATAACTATTAATCCACCCATATCAAAAGTATAAATACTAACCTGCCTTCCTTTTTCATCGTATTTTACGCACTTGTCGTTCCCTTCTTTAATGTAAAATGCCGATGATGTGACAGCAAAGTTTTCTTTTGTTACCCAATCAAAAAATTCAACCACCGTTTCTTTTGAATCCCAGTGCATGATATAGAATTGCGCAAGAAATGAATTTCTATACTTAAATATAAAAAACATGTTTCCATTGATAGAAAATCCATCAACAACTTGCCCCTTCCATTTTATAGTATCAATGGGTTCTTTGGAATCGAGGTCAAATATTTTATCTGATGATAGAAAATAGGTTCTGTTTTTGTCATCCAATATTTTAAATTGACCCTTAAATGGCATGTCGGATTCATATAGTATTTTGCCGTTTTCATCTACAAGGCAAAACATCATGTCTTTCATGACATAATAAATATTGCCATATTTTTTAGAGCGGAGTTCGGGTATGTCCTTCCATTCCTTTCCTATCAGGTCATAGTTTTTGAAAAGTAATTTGGCTTTGTCAATTAAAAATAATTTTTTTGACGCACCATCACGAAAAAGAAGTACATTCTGACCATTAAAAATACCAGACCCATCATAAAAATAAGATGGTGATAGCACATCGACGCCCGATGACTTATCATACAAACCCCAATATGGGAATGGCTTATTCTTATCTGTCGAGTATAGTATCAAGCCATTTCCGACTTCTTTTTCGTTATACTTCATTGTTGCCCTCAATCGATTCAAAATAACTCTTAATGCATTCTCTATTGTTTCTCTTTAGTTTTGTATATTCTGGACCACCATTGGAATCTGTGGGGGAATAATATGCTCCAAAATATAAAGCGATAAACTTCATTATTATAGGTCCAACACTGTAATCACCCATTGAAAGATACAAATCACCAATGTTTGAATATAGACCAGTTACTACAAATTCTTTTCCATATATGTTTTCTTGTATTCTTAAAAATCTGTCTTCGCCATATGCTTTAGGGAGTGTAATTGTTGCGTCCTCTTTTCCGCCAGAACCAAAAAAAGATTCTTCGCCACCATATGCCGACACGATGAATTTTTTTACCGTTTTTATGTCTGATCCTTTAATGATGGCATATGTTTCTGTACTCATCGAAATCTCCTTAATCCTGTAAACAAGAACATCACAATTCTCCTTTTTGATTTATCATCTATCTTTTCTACAGGATATGATTCCCAGCGTTCTATCCTATTTGGATTTTCAGTAAAAATAAAATCTCTTTTGTTATCATCAAAAGAATGAAATGATTTATCAGTGTTGAGATAGCCAAGCCGGAGATATTGTTTAGGGGATTGTTTTATCTCTGGTGTATAAACAACATACCCCATCTTGTCTGTTTTAATCATTTCACGCGACCATCAATTTCAAGTTTAGTTTGATTCCAAGAACTAACATTATTAAAGGTAAACCAAGTGTCTTTATAACAACCGTTGTATCCACCATTTTTAGCAAGCGGTTTGGATTCAACAGGCGTGGAAGAATCTTCATAATAGCACCAATCAAGTACGACCCACTCCAGTTTCTTTTCAG
>CAZLSE010000011.1:18817-36191 GCA_964562055.1 uncultured Gammaproteobacteria bacterium | reverse complement strand
CGGTTTTACTTTTGAAGGGATAAGTTGATGAAAATAGAAAACTGGTCATTGGTTGCACCACTCTATTCCGCGCCCGAATTGGGCGGTTATATTAGTGGTAATGTATATGGAAATCCCAAGTTTCCCGATGGACATCATGTTGTTACATCAACTGTTGTGAACATTGATTCAAAAGCCAAAACCGTTACCACTCGGTCAGGTTCTGTATATGAACTTGGAAAAGTTGACGCAAACTGGGAGAAAGAATACCCGGATGCGGAAAGTCGTTTCTGGAATAATAATCCAGATTTTACACATGTTGAATAAAATGCGGGATTAGCTCAGTTGGTTAGAGCATTTCTCTGATAAGGAAAGGGTCTGGGGTTCAAATCCCTGATCCCGCAAGTTTTTGGACCGTTAGCTCATTTGGTTAGAGCAACGCACTTTTAATGCGTGGGTGCCCAGTTCGAATCTGGGACGGTTCATCAGGATTTAGTTTAATGAAGCAGTGAGTAACATTAGCGGGATGCATACCAAGAATGTGAGACTGTGGATTGTGACAGAATACCGGGGTGGCTCGGAGATGGGGGTTCACAGTCCCTCAATCCTGACTACGGGCTTGTAGCTCAGTTGGTAGAGCGGGTGCTTTGCAAGCATCAGGTCGTCGGTTCGATTCCGATCAGGTCCACTATAGTTCGAATTTGGATATAATTCTGGCACGGCGAGTTTCAATTGTTTCGCCAAAATTACCTTCAATTATATCCTCAACTCTTAGCAGAATATTCTCCGGCATTTGTTTTAAATGCCACTTCTTCCAATAATAATAAAGTTCTTCAAACAATTCTTTGTTTTTGAATAAATGTTTGTATTCATTTAATTCATCAAGATTTTGACCGCCAGATATAATATCTGATCCAGCACCATTCCAAATGTTGCCCATTATGGCTAATTCTTTTACGCCATTCTCTTGATAATAAATGGAAACATCAACAGTTATTTCATTTATCCTACGAGAGCCATAATATGCGATCTTACCAAATGATATTTCTTTTTTAACTCTTGGCATAATAATATCTTCCTTCTTCAAACCAGAAAACCAGTAGGTTTCGCTGTTGAATTAAAGTAAGTTCTAAAAAGTTTGCTACTCGGACAGTTCCATCGTTGGGTTCTTCTTTTCTCCACGCGCCTCCTATTGATTCCCACTTTTTTTTATTTTTACCAATAGTCCAAATTTTCATGGGAAAAGAAGGGTTTGACTGGTCAATAGCAAAAACAAAAGCAAAATACGGATACCTATTATTATCATGATTATCATAATATAGATGAAATAGTTTTAGTTTCATATTACTTATCTTGTACTTGAAAAATAAAATATGTCTGATATTGAAAATCATACTTTGTATGATATAATATCTGTAACGGATTAGCTCACCGGAGAGAGCGAAAGGTCTGGTAAACCTTTGGATGGGTTCGACTCCCGTATTCGTTGTTGGCAACCGCGCCAAAGACTTGTGTTTTTTCCAAGGTGCTGGAACAAACTGCTGTGACGGGCGGGGAGTGAAAGCATGGCGAGGAGAACCCAAGGCTCCAAACTACTGATACACTACTAATATGATGTTAAATGATCCGTCACCGAAAGCGAGAAGGTCTACAGTAAACGCTCGCACCCTGCGACACTGGGATTTAAGTAGCCGAGGGAGAAATGGAGGATATTCTCCCCACTCGTTTCCGTGGTTGCGTCGGAAGCTCAGGCAGTTTACGGTGGGACATCTAAAAACCGTCCGTGGGATGACCGTCCACGTTGTTTGATATGCCCGAGCGCAACAGCGGTGAAAATCCGCACGGCTACTTTTTATTTTTTTCGGAAGGTGGTGAATGATGAAGGAATGGCTCAAGACCTACAGCGGATTAGTGGCTCTCATTGTAGCATTCGCATTTTTAGTTTTTACGGTGGTGGTAAAATGAATACTATTATTGATTGGATCAAGGAAAACAAGACGATTGTGTTAGCCATCGTCGTATGCGTTCTGGTTGTCGTGGCAATTGTTGTTTTAATTGCCATTTTTTACGAACCTCCGCTTGAAGTGGGAACCATCGTAAATATTCAGTCCACTACCGACAGAGTAAAATATAGCCAGCATGAAGATTCGATTTATCGATATGTAACCAAGTATCGATGGGTTACGAAAACCGATTCCAGCGGTAAGCAATACCAAGAGCAGGAATCCTATCGGGAACGAGAATTTGACCATTACGAATATTACATCACCAGAGAATTTAATGGTGCTGACTATCTCGTAACCATTGAAGCACCGTCCGAAAATAACCATCAGAAGATTCGATCAGCCACCATTTACATTACCAAAGAGCGGTACGAAAACATAAAGAATCTTGTTGGGCAGACATTTGTTTTCTCCGAAGCAATGGGTGATCGTCGTCGGGACTTCAACAATAGTTATGACGAAGTGGATAGAAAATCGTACACAAGATTTGATTTAATTGAGTGGATGTCTGCACACAATGTGCAGGATACCCCATAAGCCAGAATCTGTCTGCGCAACAGAAACTGGTGGACTGATGCACCGAATGCATCTACGCGGTAGATGGGTCTTATAAACCCGCCGTATCCGACCTCCTTGGAACATCAACTCTGAGGACAAAGGTCGGTTCATGGGTGGTTAGCTCAGTTGGTAGAGCGCCAGCACGACACGCTGGATGTCGCAGGTTCGACTCCTGCACCGCCCAAGATTAGAAAGGGGGATAATATGGAGAACTTTGATACTAACATTATGGTAAAACCAGAAGAATATAAAGAATTTTTATCTGAATTTAAGCCATGTGTTTTTGATTCATATTGCGGAGAACCTATTTCTTGGGGATTTGAATTTGTAAATAGAATGTCAGAAGAAGAGTTTGAAAAACTTCAATCAAAACATAAAGTGGAATGTTGCTATCCGCGATGGTTTTTAATTACTAAAAAACTTACAAAGGAAGAGGCTATAATTAAATATGGAGAAATAACAGATATCGAACTTGGTCCAAGAGGTGGATTTCGATCAATAACTTTCGGAGATAAGAAATTTCTTAACAGGGAGTTATATCAATGAGTTATGATATTTCACTGGTTGACCCAGTAACCAAAGAAACTCTCCTCTTGGATAATATCCACGATATTCGTGGTGGTACTTATGCTCAGGGCGGCACGAAAGAAGCATGGCTTAATATCACCTATAATTATGGTAAGCATTTTTATAGGGTAATGGGTGAGAACGGAATTCGATCTATTTATGGCTTGACAGGTGCGGAATCTATCCCCATACTGAAGGAAGCCATTTCGAAATTGGGCGATGAAGTTGACCCCGATTATTGGAAGGCGACAGAAGGTAACGCGAAAAAGGCACTGCATGGGCTTTTAGCGTTGGCACAACTGAGACCTGATGGAATTTGGCAAGGAGATTGAAGTGCATTGTCACGTTCAGATATCATACGCTGGTGTTGAAACGCTTTCGGGATTCGATCCGAGAAAGGCAGAAGACAGAAAGTTTTGCCATGACACTCTCGATGAATATCTGAACGTAATGGCAAAGACCATTCAGAAACTGGAAGACGAGGGGAAAAAGGAAGGAAGAGAAAACGTAGAACATCCGAGCGAAGATGACGGATTCCACATCTGGCCTTTTTTGGATTCACATTGAGACCCATTAACTCAGTGGATAGAGTATCTGTTTCCTAAACAGGTTGGCGGGGGTTCGAATCCCTCATGGGTTATAGGAGAAAAATATGGGAGCGCCGGGATATACCTGCTTTTGCAAAAATGGTCACATTGTAAAAACAGTAGGACATCATTGTATCGACTATGATACTGTCAGCATGTGCCCATATTGCAAATCAACCAAGTTTGTCACACTCATTGAATGGCCGGATGAAGATTATGGAACTAACGACCTTGTTCCATTTGAGCCGATAAAGCATGAGTGGCTTTCTCGACACGATGAGAACTTTGATGGTAATATAAATGTTGGGGTCTATGACGTTTCGAAGATTCCAGAAGAGGATTGGAGAGACGAAACGTTGTGATATAAACAAACCATTGACTAATTAAATAAAATACTTAATACTTTGGTTCGATTCATACAAGATATTTGTATGAATATAACAAAAGAAAAATTAGTTGAGTATATTGAATGCGGTCGATCTTATGAGGATATAGGAAGAGAAATAGGTATTACTGGTAGCGGAATTCGAAAAAAGGCTCAGTATTGGGGCATAAAACTACCTAGTAGGAGAAAAATAAACGAAAAAGAAACATTTAATAAAGGAAAGAAATTTTCCGCTAAAAAGTGTCCAGTGTGTGGAGAACTTTTTTCTGGTAAACCATCAAACATTTATTGTTCTATGGAATGCTTCTATGAACATGAAAGAGAGGAGAAACAGAATAGATATAATGAATATTTAGAAGCGGATGGAAACAATGTTCCGCAGAAAGCAAACTATAGTATTAAATGGATTAAACCATTTTTACTAGAAGAGCAAAATCATCGGTGCGCCATTTGCGGCAACATTGATGAGTGGAATGGTAAGCCTCTTATTTTTATTTTAGATCATGTTGACGGTGATGCCGCCAACAATAAAAGGAGTAATTTTAGACTTATATGTTCAAATTGTGATAGCCAACTTGATACATATAAATCAAAAAACAAGAATGGTTCAAGGTCATATTATCGCTATCATAAACACGAGGGTGTATCTCACCGGTCTTCTAAACCGGCGTTAATCGAGTAATTGGAGTATGCAGGTTCGATCCCTGTCACCCTCATTTTATTTAAAAAAATAAAAAGTTGTGTTATACTATATCTAAGATGATGGGGGTGGTGGACATGGACAAGAAAGAAGAACGGGCGCTGGCGAAAATCAAGCAACTGTATGACAATCCCAAATCACACGGATTTGTTATACATCTTATCCATGCTTTCCTCCCGGTATATAAAGCGAGTAAAATATTTGCCGAAAAAAAAGGGCAGATATACAAGTGCTGTATTCTCAATGAAGAGGTTTTGTCCGTTGATGATCAACTCTCGATTGCCATGAGCCAAGACATAGTGCAGATGGCGAGAGGTATGCTCGACGAAGAAATCCGAAAGAAAAACATTGAGGACATGAAAGCCCAAATTCGCGGCAGGGAAATCGGCATTGCAGGAACAAAAACCGACAAGTGCCTTTCGCTGTCAGCATTCAATGCCCTACAGTCTTTCATGATGAATGAAATTATGTCTGGCAACAGGGAATTGAACGGGCTTACAAGAGCGATGATGAGAAGCGGGGAATAACGGGCGTTTAACTCAGTAGGTAGAGTAGCAGACTCTTAATCTGTTGGTCGCAGGTTCGAATCCTGCAACGCTCAACCATGCACGATTGGCAGAGAGGTCAATTGCACCTGACTGTAAATCAGGCGCCTTCGGGCTACAGAGGTTCAAATCCTTTATCGTGCAATTTGGAGTATAAGTGACAAGATAAACCTTTGTGCCCTCCGACAAATCTTAACGAAAAGGATTTTGCCGAATGAGACGACTTGTATTTGTATTGATGTTGTTTTTGGTTTGCTTTAACATATGGTCATTGGAATGGTCACATCCGCTAACTGATTATTCTGTTTCTTCATCGTTTGGATTTAGAGAAATATCATTAGGCGGCGGAGAATTGTCGGTGCATTTGGGGACTGATATGGTTCCCAATGTTTTCAAAAGAAATCCCCGTGCAAACGTTCCCGTATTGGCGGCGGCTGATGGAGAAGTGATAATTCACTATCCGCCACCCGGAACTAAAGGTCGCGGAGGAATCGTATTTAGCGGACATCCAACATACGGAGCATTAATTGTTCTAAAACACTGGGATGAACGATCTGGAATATATGTATATTCTATTTATGGGCACATGAAACAAACATGGGTTTATGAAGGACAGAAAGTAAAACGGGGCGAATCTATGGGATTTGTAGGCTCCACTGGTAAATCCACTGGACCTCACCTTCATTTTTCGATAGTGTATGATCCGCTCGATTTGCTTTCAAGACCTGAATCAAGAAGTGCATGGCAATGGTAACTCGACGCGGTAGCCAAGTGGTAAGGTCGAAGTCCTTTTTGAAATCTTTTTCAAATCTCTTGCAAGATAATTGTAGGGGATTAAATGATAGAGGATTGTTATAACATTATAAATGGAAAGTGGATTTGTAAAAAATGCAACCATGAAATAAAGACCAGTCGCATTAAACATTTTCAACGATGTGATGGGTTTGGACCAAGAAGTCTAAAATATAAAAATAAAACGGTACGGTATAGCGATGAATATAATCATAATATGTCTGAATTAAAAAAGGCATACTATGCCGATCCAAGCAATAGAATTTGTTTAAGTAATAGCATCAAGAAAGCTTACGCAGACGGTAAACTAACTGGACGAGCAAAAACAAAAGAAAAAGAAATAGTAAGAAAAGAAAAAATTTCCAAGGCTATGGTTGGCAACCCTAATGGAGCAACATCATTTAGAAGAAGAAAAATAGAATATCAAGGTAAAATTTATAAATCTAGTTGGGAAGTATTGGTCGCTAAGTATTTTGTGATAAATAATATTCAATATGAATATGAGGAAAAGACCTTTCTACTCGGTGAACGTAGATCATATACACCAGACTTTTTTATTACTGATAAAAATCTATTTGTTGAGGTTAAGGGATATTGGAGAAAAGAAAATAAAGAAAAGTTTGATTTATTCTTGGCGATATATCCGAATATTACAATTGAGGTATGGGGGAAAGAAAAACTTAAAGAACTGAATATTTTTAGTATTATTTGACCGGGTGTCCAGAAAGGCTATGGAACAGTCTGCAAAACTGTAATATGGGGGTTCGAGTCCCCTTCCGGTCTCTAAAACCGTCCCGAAGGACGGTTTTTTTATTTGCTTGAAATAAGCATAGTTTCTGATATAATACCTGTATGAAATTATATATTCGGAGGAAAAGAATGGCTGAAGGTTCGTCGTCAAGTTCATCTGCCGGAATTGGTATCGGCGGACTTATTTTTGTTGTGCTTATTGTTGGTAAACTCGCGGGATATTTTCCCAATGTTTCTTGGTTCTGGGCAATCACTTCTATTATTTGGGCACCGATTGCCGGATTTTTGGTCGTGCTTGCATTTTTGGGCATTGGCGCACTGGTTGTCCTTGGTGGTGCCGCAGGTGTCGCCGCCATTTCTGATGCCAGCGACAAGGCTCGTCGCAGGAAACTTTTAAAGAAATGAAATCTATTGAAGAGTTTTGGTGTGAGGTTTATGTCGCAAGCATTCAAGGCTCACGATCAAACGGTCCAATTAATGGAGCATTTGATTCCGCCTTGTTTGCTGGGCGAGCAACAAATGATGCAAATGCGGCTGTTAGCGAATTAAGAAGTGCCAGACGCTCGGGTGAGTTTGATGCAAACAAAATTTGATGTTGGACAAAAAGTAATTCTTTCTAAAACCAAAACATGGTCTCCCTATTGGAGCGGAGATTGGGGTATAATCAATGGAATATTAATTGACAATAAGGGTATATATTATTCTGTTTCTTTTGAAAATGAAAACTTTACTTTTATGTTAGATGAAGATTCCTTAGAATTATTTAATGGAGAAAATAATGAATAACATTGTATTAGGTGCGCAATTTGGCGATGAAGGCAAAGGTAAAATTGTTGACTATCTTTCTGAAAATGCCGATATCGTTGTGCGTTATTCAGGTGGAGCAAACGCTGGGCATTCTATTGTTGTTGGTGACAAAAAATATGCCCTCCATTTAATTCCTTCCGGTATTATTCGTCCCAACATCCAAGTAGTTCTTGGCACCGGAATGGTTATTGATATTGAATCTCTCGCAAAAGAAGTTGCCATTCTTGAAGAAGCAGGTATCAACTGTCGAGGACGAATTTTTATTAGTGACCGAGCGCATATTGTTTTACCATCAATGAAAAAACTTGATGTTGACCGTGATGCCGCACGAGCCGTTCCTGTTGGAACAACTGGTCGAGGTATTGGCATCGCATATGAAAAAAAAGTATCCCGCGACGGTATTCGTATTTTTGACTTGGCAACTGCTTATAATGAAAAATTTGTTTTGAATAATGAGGATAAAATATATCTTGATACCTATCGAGATATGGCGGTAAATATGAGCATTGATATTGCGTCTTTTATGTTTACCAATAAAAACAAGAATATTTTGTTTGAAGGCGCACAGGGTGCCTTGCTTGATATTGACACTGGAACATATCCGTTTGTTTCATCAGGATCATCATGTGCCGCAGGTGCCTGTACTGGCGGCGGCATTGGTCCAAAAGATATTGAAAATATTATTGGCGTCGTAAAGGCATACAATACTCGTGTTGGTAATGGACCGTTCCCTACCGAGTTTACCAAAGAAGAATCCAAACTTTGTAATTTCATTCGTGAAACTGGACACGAATATGGTGTTACTACGGGACGCCCTCGACGATGTGGGAAACTTGATTTGGTTGCATTAAAATATGCTTGCCAAGTAAACTCTATTACTTCACTTGCATTGACTCACCTTGATATTCTTGATTCACTTGATGAGATTGAAGTGTGCATTGGATATGACGGCTTTGATGGGTTCCCGACCCAAATGGAAGAAATCCGTCCAATCTATAAAAAGATGGAAGGGTGGAAATCATCCACGTTTGGAATTGATTCCTTGAAAAAATTACCGATGATAGCGAGATATTATGTCGCGGAAATTGAGCAATACTGTGATGTGCAAGTAGATTTAATTTCTACCGGTCCTGAACGGTCGCAGACAATCAGCCGCTTTGATTATTGGAGTTGATATGATTATAGGCATTACCGGGAAATCTGGATCGGGCAAATCAACAGTGTCTCAAAAATTTGCGAAAATATTGGACGCTTATTATTTGAATCTTGATGAAGTGTTTCACGAAGAAATCGAAAAAAGATTCGATTTTGTAGTAGAAACATTTGGTGAACAAATTCTTGATGCAGATGGTAAAATCAATCGAAAGAAAATTGGAGATTTGGTTTTTACTAATCGCAAGAAATATGATGACTATTCAGCCGAAATTTATCGTTCAGCGTTGGTTGATATAAAAAAAGATATTGAACAATATCAGCCAATAATTATAGATCATATTTTATTGCCTCACATGAGTGAAATATGGTCTAAATGCACAACAAAAATATTGGTCGATGCGGATTGGGAAATTAGGCGGCTCAGAATTATGTCCAGAGATGCCCTGCCGATGGAATATGTATTAAAACGCGAAGCGGCTTCTATCGAGTATAACGTGTCAGAATTTGACATTGTTATTAAAAACAATCATCTTGATTCAACTAGAGGTATGGAGATTTACTTCTAATGGATAAAGAGTTTTCTCTTGGAAAATCTATTTACCTCGAAGCAATAGAGTTTATCAAAGAAAAACACGACGACCAGTTTAGGACGTTCAGTATGGCGCCTTATTGGACGCATCCGATTCGTGTTGCGGCTTTGGTCATGAAATATAAAGAATCTCATAAAATTGATGATTTGGTTCTCGCCGCACTATTACACGATACAGTCGAGGATACTGATACAACATTATATCAGATTGAAATTCGATATGGTCGTCTTGTTGCCTCTCTTGTCGAAGAATTGACTTCAGATAAAGCCAAACAAAAAGAAATGGGTAAAACTGCCTATCTCTGCGATAAAATGGTTCATATGACCGATTGGGGTCTCGTTATTAAACTATGCGATAGGTTAGACAATGTAACCGATTTTGCCTTTGCTCCCACGAAGTTCGTAAATAAATATGCCAAAGAAACTGTTGAAATTATAGCATATTTAAAGGCACACTATATTTTGACCCAAACGCAACAAAACATTATTCGAGATATCGAAAAAATGGTTGCTATTTATTGGAAGGAGACATCATGAGTATTGAAGCAACACTTGAGCATAAGCGAATTGTAAGCCAATTAATTGGTTCAGTAATAAAAGAATTGATAGATCGTGCAGACAACCATGACTTATCGAAACTTGAACCAATGGAATCAGAATTGTTTGATAGAATGACCCCCAAACTTGCGGGTGCTACATTTAATAGTGAAGAGTATAAAAAATTCTTACAGGAATTAAAACCAGCCCTTGATCACCATTATGCCCGAAATCGGCATCATCCAGAACACTGGAAGAACGGTATTCAGGATATGGACTTGATTGATTTACTGGAATTAATTTGCGATTGGAAAGCAAGTTCCTTACGCCAAAACAATGGCAATCTGTTAATGAGCATTGACTCCAATCAAGAGCGGTTTGGGTTCTCAAAGGAACTCTCAATAATTTTTCAGAATACAGCGAAGTTCTTCAATGATTAAGATACTCGACATTCCAACAAAAGTTGGTAATCTCACAACTTATCACGATATCGAACTTGAAGATATTAATTGTCCATTTTGTAAAAAGCCTATGGTGTATGATTCTAAAAACGTATTGTGCGGGCATAACTCCTATCAAACACGGCTCTCAATCGGATGTAATGATTGCGAATTTGAATTCTATGGATTACTAGACGACTATCGTTATCCTACACTTCAAGATTTTCATGCTCATGTAAAGGAGAGAATAAATTGTTTGTCAAAATAATATTTCCGACATGGAAAAGGATTTAGCAGATGATTGATTGTCCAATAATCCGTAAAGAACTAAAACTTTCTCAAAAGGAATATGATAGTCTTTATCCAATTGCCATGGCGTCACATTATGGATATTGGCACTGGGAACACGCATGCAATATAGTTAATGCAAAGCCCAAGTGTAATGTCCTGACTGAAACAATGAATGATAAAGAATATGACAATCATATTATTTCACATTTTGAGGACTGGATTGTCAGCATCAACAACGATCCGGTTCATCATGGAGATTGCACAAAGGAGTCATGCCCGTGTTCAATTTGTCACATGAAGAGGTATTTTGAAGATGCAAGACTTATCAGCAAACGTTGCTCTTGAAGACCGAAAAGAATGGAATAGCAAATTCTTAAGCGACAAATCCATTCTAAAGTTAAATTTGCCTTTCGGAAAAGAATACTATGCTCACATGGCTGGCAATAGAGTAACAGAAATATATTCTGTCGATGAAAACGAACAGTTAATCCGAGAGCCTTTAAGAACGCTTCTCATGTTCCCAATGACGGTGCCGTTAAACGATGGATTTGAATTGTATGGAATTCACTATACTCGACAAGAATTATTAAGAGACGAGAAAGATATCGTTAATTTAGAAAATAGTTGATAAGATAATAGTGTTACATATAAAATATCACGTTTGAGAGGTATATATGAAATTCAAAAAAGCACTAGAAGAAGGTTTTGCGGACGCTTCTTCTGCACTTTCCCCTGCCGAACGCGCCAGAATGCTTAATAAGATAACGGGAGCAGAATCCAAACAACCGGTAACGGATATCGTATCTATTGAACTTCGTGGAGTAGATGACCAAAAGTTTGACAGAACTGCGCCAAGCACCTATGGAGATAAACTTATGGTGTCATCAGTAAATCATGGCGGCGCAGACGTTCCGGGAGTACGGGGCAAAACAATTGACTTTAGCAAAGGCGGATCGCTGATTTCCAAAGATTCATATATTATCGCCAATATGATTCTCAAGGGGAATCGTGATTTTTCTGACAAACTTGATAAGGCTCTTATGAGCATTGCCGCAAACAAGCAAAAGCATCGATTTTCACCGAACACAAGACCTTATGACATTACCTATAATGTCACCAGCAAGCAGATAACAGTAAACCCTGATATCTAAAAACTTGAAAATGTAGGTATGTATGATATAATACCTATATGAGACCAGTAGACTTTTCAAACTTCAAGTCCGACAAAAAGCAAACGATATGGTTTGAATTAGAGCCGGGAGACAGCACCAAATATATTTTTGGTGTTTGTTATCCGGCTTATTTTATTGCAGGGTGTTCCGAATCCAAATATATTCAAATAATTACTGATAAGGCAACATACCAATTTATGTTGTTTGACATCATGAACGCAACTGAAGACAGTTATTATGGGTATTTTGCCGACAAACTCAAAACCGATGAATATACCGTATCGGTGATGATTCTTTTCCTCAAGAAATATTTTCATGACAACGGAGTAGATTTATGAAAAGTATTATCTACGTTCCTAAAAAGCCACTTTCAATTCCACTGTTCAACAACGAAACCAATTGTTATTCCGTATATTTTGATGACGGAAAAGAAGTCGAAATACCGGCAGAATTGTTTTTTAAGATATTCAAGCAAGAAGAAGTTGAGGCAATATCTTTCGACAAAAACAACAAACCAACTATTTCTGAATTCATAAGAGAAAATTATACGGCTCAAGAAATTAAAGATGAGGCTAATAGTGCCAGAGAACAAATAGTTATGAGAATATGGCAAGCCAAGATGTTTGGCATGACAAAAGAAATGTTTATGAGCCAATTACAGCACGATCCCCGCGCCAAAGAATTAGCGGGGGACAAGCCATCTTTTGATTATATGGTTTCCCTAACTGAAGACATTTGGAATGAGATAGAACGGTAATAATTTTTGTCTTGAAAAACCTAAGTTATCTGGTATTATATACATACCACCATAAGGAGTACATATATGGGCAAGGAATTGGGTGATCGAAAGATGGCAAAAACCATCAGTATTAAAGGCTCAACTATTATGAAACTGGAAGAACTGGCTTCAATCGGGAAAGGAGAAAATGGAAGTTCAATTATTGAAAAATTAATTGAACGAGAGTATAAATCTAAATTCCCGTCCCATGACAATGAGTGACATTGATATTGAGGCATTTCGTAAGGAAATGTCCGACCGCTTAAATGCAATTGCAGTTAAGGTAACGGGGTTGTATTGCGAAGCGATAGCAGTAGGCAACATTCCAGAGTCAATAAAGACTTTTGAAATAATTAAAATTATGGAAGAAGCATCCGACTATATGAAAACTGCCCCTATTGAAGAATTAGCGAACATACTTAAGATTTATTCTGACAGGATGGATGAATTAATATGAGTGAATTTATAACCGGCGATAAACACGGTGAGCATTCCCTAATGACTCTTTCCCATAAAAAATGGAAAGAAGGGAAGGGCTTGATAAGGAATGATTATCTGTTTATCGCCGGGGATTCAGGATTATTGTTTGATCCCATCCCATCACGAACAGAACTTTATCATCTGAATTGGCTTAAAAATTGTCCATGGACAACACTTGTTGTTGATGGTAACCACGATAATTTTGAGCGATTGTATTCTCTTCCGCAAAAACAATGGAATGGCGGTAAAGTCGGAATTATTTCCGAAAACATACTTCATTTAAGACGAGGCGAAATATATTCAATAAACAACAAAACGTATTTTATTTTTGGTGGTGCCAGATCAGAAGATAAAGAAGGTGGCTATTACACCGATATGATGGGTCGCCGGAAGTACCAGCCACCAAGAATGGAATTCGTCAACTGGTGGAAAGAAGAAGAGCCTTCCTATGGCGAAATGATGCAGGGACTTGAAAACCTTAAATCATATCAAAATAAAGTAGATTATATAATTACGCACACCGCGCCATATTCTATCGTCACAGAATATTCTGAACAACTTGGACGAAGAAACACATCAAGATACAGCCTCGTTGATTACTTTGACGAAATCAAGAAAACCGTTCAATTCAAGCGTTGGTATTTTGGACATTTTCATAAAGACATTAAACTTAACGATCAATTTACGATAATATATAATAAGGTAATTAAAACGGAGGAGTAATGAAATTTTTCGAAGAACTTGATTATGCTTACTACACTTGGTTCCAAGAAGAGAAGATAGTCTTGATAAAGATTATGTGCTTTTCTTTGTTTTGGTGCGCACTGCTTAATGTTTCATTAGGCGGCGACTTGCAGTGGTATCATGTAGTCAATTGTTTCGTATGGGGAGTTGTTGGATATCATCTTGATGACATGGCAACTGAACTTGCTCGTATTGTGAGCCTAATTTTCAAAAAAAGGAGATAACGTAATGAAAGTTGATTTCAAAAAAATCGGTGCTTTTTTCGCCTCGCTAGGCAAAAAGATTCTCGATTCAGTAGTTGGGTTTTTTAAGAACAACCAAATGAAAAAGTGGATTTGGTTGTTTATCGCCGGATTTATTTCTTATATTTCCATCGAAGTTCTCTTTACAGGAGTGCTTGGTGGAATGGTCGGATTTAAGAATAAGGTCTACTTTACTCTTGCAGGATATTCCAGTTTCTGGATGGGTATCGTAGGCGGATTCTTGCTCATTGGACTTGGAGCCATGAACGGAATCAAGTGGATTAAGAAGCAATCGCTTTTTATTCAGTCATTAATGGGCGCGGTTTTGATACTGATTGCCGAGTTCGTAAGCGGCTGTATCCTCAATCTTTGGCTTGGGCTGTCTGTTTGGGATTATAGTCACATCCCGCTTAATTTGTTTGGACAGATTAATTTTATTTATGGCATCTTCTGGTTCTTCTTGGCTCCGTTCGCCTTTTGGGCTGATGATGCCCTTAGATGGGTTTTCTATAAAACTGGAATTTGCACCGAAAATGAAGCCCTTTATAATCTCTTCTGGTTTTACAAGCAATTGTTTACCTTTAAGCCAATAGAGTACCCAGTTTCTACTGCAAGGAAGACTGCTAAAAAGAAATAAGTTTTACTTGAAAACGTACATATATATGGTATAATAAATCCGTGGGACAACCACGGATTTTTTTTCGAATTGGAGGACATATGCTGAAGGTGGACCTTCTCATCATTGACCCGCAGATCGATTTTTGCGACCCTTCGGGATCGCTCTTCGTTCCGGGTGCAGACAAGGACTGTGAGAGACTGGCGAAGATGATTCGCCGAATCTCTCCCAAGATCAACGACATTCATGTCACGCTGGACACTCATCACCGGTATGACATCGCCCATCCGATGTTCTGGCTCGATTCGGCGGGCAAACACCCCAGCCCCTTCACCATCATTACCGCAGAAGATGTCAAGAAGGGAAAGTGGCGAACCACCATCCCTGCCCACCAGAACCATGCTTCCATGAAGGCTCATGGTCTCGACCGCGACGGCGCCGAGGAGTACGTCCAGTCCCTCGCCAAGAACGGTCGCTACCCGCTGTGCATCTGGCCGCCCCACTGCCTCATCGGCTCTCATGGCTACGATGTCCAGCCGGATGTCTTCAACGCCATTTCCGAGTGGGAAGAATCCTGCAACGGATTCGTGGACTTCGTGACCAAGGGTTCCAACTTCTTCACCGAACACTACAGCGCCGTACAGGCAGACGTTCCCGACCCGGAAGACAACTCGACCCAGTTGAATACCCACCTCATCGAGACCTTGCAGAAGGTGGACATCATCGCCATCTCCGGTCAGGCTCTTTCGCATTGCGTGGCGAATACCATTCGGGATGTCGCCAACAACTTCGGCGAGGAAAACATCAAGAAGTTCGTTCTCATCGAGGATACCTCGTCTTCCGTTCCCGGATTCGAGAACTTCGGTTCGGACTTCGTTCGTGACCTGACCGCTCGCGGCATGCAGATCGCCAAGAGCCTCGACTTCCTCGCGTAAAGGAGACGCTATGCCCAGATTTGACCTTGGCGCGGACGAACAGATTCTCGCCATTCCCGGCTCTTCCTTCCAGTTCTCGGCGGTCAAGCCCGCCGTTCTCGAAGCGACGGAGTACACTCTCGTCACCATCGTCCTCGATACCTCGGGTTCACTCGGCGGATGCGAAAACGATCTTCTCAAGATGGAACAGGAAATCATCCGCGCCTGCCAGAAGAACCCGCGATCTGAAAACCTGATGGTCAGGCTCCTGCACTTCGATACGAGCCTTGCGGAAATCCACGGCTTCAAGACACTCGACTCCATCGATGTCGCTCAGTACGACAAACCCAACACGGGTGGCGGAACAGCACTCCGCGATGCCACCTATTCCGGCATTGGCGCCTGTCTCGCCTACGCCAACCAGCTTCGCCAGAACGACTTCGAAGTCAACGGAGCGGTCTACATCATCACGGACGGTGACGACAATTCCTCGTCAGTATCCAACAAGATGATCGCCGATCTCGTGCAGAAGGCGAAGAAGCAGGAGGATGTCGAGTCCCTGATTACCGTCCTCATCGGCATGGATACCGGAGCGTCGGGCGTTCAGAGCTACCTCGACAGATTCCAGAAGGACGCTGGTCTCGACCAGTTCGTCTGGATGGGCGATGTCACGGCAGGGAAACTCGCTAAACTCGCGGGCTTCATTTCGAAGTCCATTTCGAGCCAGTCACAGTCGCTTGGCACGGGCGGTCCTTCTCAACCCGTCGCCCTTGTCATTTAAAAAACGGGGCGGGTGTAAAAGCCCGCCCTGTTTATATGGAGTAGAAAATGGAAGCGATATCTTGTGGTAAATGTAAATTCTCAAAAGGATGGGAAGGTGTCATGGGAGAATGGGGTATTCATTGCCGCCATCCAAGACACATTTCATTTACCACAGGATATTATGGCATGAATAAAAAATATGGTGATGCTCAAAAAATAAATCAGTTTGGCAATTGTCATCTATTTACAAAATCAAAAAATCCGTTTAAGATTATATTCGGCTGACAAAAGGGGTGGTGGTGTGGAAACTAAATTTGACGCTTATCATGAACGTGATATTCTCTATAAAATGACCTTTGAAGAACTGTGCGAAGCAAACGAAAAAAATGGGCGAATGAGAGAAGAAGAAATTCTTGCCTACATTCGCCATAGGGGAACCAAGTTCCGCTGTCGTGCGCGTTCCGCTGTCCGTGGAATGATGTCACCGCTTGGACTCATGTGTTCAACCGATGATGAAGAGATGGTTCTCTGTCGTCTCGTTACTGGCGAAGACAGGGAGGACTTTAATAATTCTTCCTACAACCCTCTCGTTGAAGATACATTCCACGAGAACAGTTGGTATGCCGCCTACAAACTTGCCATCACTCCTGCCGAATTCAATGGCGTCATAGACAAATACTATGTTTCGGATTTTTGCTCTCTCGTAAATGAAGGGTACATCGAAATATGGGAGCCGCAAGATGAATAACAAAGAAAGAAATAAGATGAAAAAGCAGTATGAACGAAACGAACGAGTTGGCACTCTGCTTTATTACCTCGGATTCAAATATGGCGCTTCAACCGACATTAGCGATAGCCTTTCTCTCGGCTATGGCAAACTGGATGATAATGGATTTTGGCAATATCCTATCCGAACAAAAAGTTTTAAACATTTAGTCTTTTCTTTCTTTTGGCAATATCAAAGCATTTACCATTCACTTT
>CAZLSE010000011.1:16731-18807 GCA_964562055.1 uncultured Gammaproteobacteria bacterium | reverse complement strand
GCATAATAATTGAATATCGCTCCCCTTACAAAAGAGAATGCATCAATGGAAAATGGCGAGATGAAGTGCAGGGTGCAAAATTTATTTTTGAGTTCCCAAAAATTAAGAGGGCATTATGATCACGCAGGAAATGCTTTCGAAATTCGCCTATCCTGCTACATTTGACGAAATAGGCGGATATATATTTGATGCCAATAATCAAATGATGGGTGAAGTTCGGGCGTGGGGTAAACTTCAGTATTTCCCCAATGGAGAGCAACTTCAAGATGCTCTTGGACAATTTATTGCCGATGCCATCAATGAAAAATGGGAGAAGATGAAATGAAACGCAAACCATGTACAAATTATAAAGTGGGTGATAAGGGTCGCATGATTTTTTTCTTCCCCACATGGATCACTGAAGTAAATGAAGAAACCATAACCATCAAGGATGGCAAAGGTAACTTCAAAACCATGCCTAAGTGGCAGTTCGAAAAACACTGGGAGCCGATAAATGACTGAACACCTTAAAAAAAGAAATTACCCATCTTCTTAAACTGGCTACCGGACACAATGAAACTGTAACCGGACTACCGATGGAATCATTAACAGATTCCATTGCAAAAATGGTGGATAAAGAATTAGGTGATGTTCTTATGAAAGAAACTTCCATGGGACAGATGCTTGAGGCGGTGGGTCTTGAAATAAGGAGCAAAGAATGAAATTAAGTGAAATGTTTATTGGGCAGATTGTTATGATGGTAGAAAAATCAGATTGCCGAGATTCAAGAATTCCTGAAGTCGGCAAGGTGGTTGATATTGCCCTCGAATATGACGTATCAATTTTAATCGGTTCTTCATCGACCGACAAATTCAGGGTTTTACCCGTTGTTCATTTTGTTGGTGAATCCACACCAAGAAAAGTGTCTCCGCACAACCTCATGAAGTACAAGGAATAATATGAACATCGATGCTTTTTCAGCCATAGGCGAACTCCACAAGGGCGCTTTCTGCCAAGACTATTATCGTATCGGTTTGGGTGACCGACCGTTTCTCATTGTATCGGACGGCTGTTCATCAAGCCCTGATACCGATGTTGGCGCTCGCATCCTTGTTCATTGTGCCCAGAGGATTTTAGAAACGAGTTCGAGCAGAGTATATGAAGAAGAATTTATCACCGATATATTAATACATCAAGTTATGGATGAAGCAAAATGGCTGGCAAGAGAAATGCATCTTGATGAAGCGTGTCTTGATGCAACGCTTCTTGTGGCACAATTTTTCCCAAAGAAGAATTCACTGGCTTTTTCCATGACTGGCGATGGATTCGCATTTTGGAAAAAGAAAGATAAAGACCCAACAATCATGCAGGTAGAGTTTACCAGTAACGCTCCATATTACCCAACACTTGCCACCAACACGGCGCTCAAAGTCCAGTGGAAACATGCATTTCCTGACAATAAAATGAAAATAAAACAAATGGGGAACAAATATATTCCCATGACGGATAATTCTGAACAAGAGCCAACTGATTTCAACGGAGTTATGAGTACCGATGGACTTGAATATTTTGGACTATCAACCGATGGGCTTGGTTCATTTGTTTCAAACGTTGGCAACCTGATCCCAGTAGAATCTGTAATGGCTGAAGCGTTGAACTTCAAGTCATTTGTTGGATCATTTGTCCAGCGAAGAATTGGACGAATGATTAAAGATTATCGTGCGCAGGGCATTTTAAATGGTGACGACATTTCGGTTGCCATGATGTATTCATTTGAGGATTACCTATGAAAACTTTCACCCTCTATGATTCTGCTGGGAATCAAATAAAAATATCTGACTCAGATTATGTATCTGAGGGTGGAGAAGGTCGCATTTACATCAAGAACAACTTGGTATATAAAATATACCTCGATGAAAAAGATGTTATTGATGCCCGTAAACTCAAGGAACTTTCTGTTCTTCAAAGACCGAATATCCTTTCGCCGAAGAGCCATGTTTTTAACGACAAACACATGGCTGTCGGTTTTTTCATGGATTATGCGACCAATACCGTTCCACTGCCAAGACTCTTCACGAGTTCATTCAGAAACAGAAG
>CAZLSE010000011.1:16359-16714 GCA_964562055.1 uncultured Gammaproteobacteria bacterium | reverse complement strand
CTGAAATGTCCATCAAACTCGTTGAAAAAATGATTGACACAATTCAGTATATCCACGAAAAGGATATACTGATTGTCGATGGGAACGAATTCAACTATCTCATTGATGGCAACACTTTTATTGATCCATTTTTCATCGATGTTGATTCTTATCAGACAAAAAGTTTTCCGGCGAAGGTAATCATGCCATCAATTCGTGACTGGCAATCGAAGACGTTTTCAAAAGAAACCGATTGGTTTTCATTTGCAATCATCGCAACACAAATATTTGTTGGCATTCATCCATTCAAAGGATCACATCCTGACTTCAAGCCCGGAGAAATGAAGGAGGCCGCCGATCACGCCAGGGAGGAGGG
>CAZLSE010000011.1:0-16344 GCA_964562055.1 uncultured Gammaproteobacteria bacterium | reverse complement strand
TCTGTTCCTCCTGCTACGCGCCCATTTAATTTAATACCGGCAGAATACCAGAAATGGTTTACGGAATTATTTGAATCTGGTAAACGACTTCCTCCTCCTCAAATAGTAACAAAGGTTATTTCCAAACCGAGCGTGACTATCATGAAAGGGAGCAACAAGTTTGTGATTACGAAACAGTTCGAAGCGGAAAAACAAATCCTTGGTGTCACCTTCGCGGCGGGGCACAGGATAATTTATGCCGATGGATTGGTTTATCTTGATGCGCATTCATATGCCTATCCGTCAAAAACTGCTGGCATAATTTATCACAACAATGTTCCGTATAGCGTTGATATCGTAGGCGGATTGTTGGACATTCATAACTTCATGAACAAATCCGTTGCAAATGGAATCCGAATAAAGGTAGACGCTAAACTCATTATTGATAATCGCGTTTACGTTTTATCAGACAATAAATTTTCTGAAATAAAAATATCGGAAATGAATGGTAAGACATTCTTTACCATTGGGAATACTTGGAATATAATGCCCAACTCAACCAAGGTATTCCGCGAAATTGTCGTACAAGACATTCTTGGTAAAATATACTTATTAATCCCTATGCGTGAAAACGCTTGTCAATTGATTGCTGTGCCAGAACTTGACAAGTGCCGCATTCTTGACGGCAAATATGAAGATGGCGTTGCCGCTTTCTTGACATTCAAGGATGGAATTTATAATCGAATTGTTTTTAAATTCGACTCTTCACTTTCGTCTTATGAATCGAGCGTGGAATCAGATGTTTCCATATACGGCATCAACATGGTTTCATTGCCCAACGGAATTTATGCTCTGCTTGACGAAAATGGATCGTTGGAACTTGGTAGTCGCAAGGCAACCACCAAAAACATTATCACTGGAACTGGTATTGATACCAACAGCATCTTGTGCCATGAAGGTACTGATGTTAAGTTTGCCCTTGGCAAAGATTTTTATTCTCTGAAAATGAGGTAAGCATGGCTACCAAGAAAAATGCCCCGCTCGATATCACAACCTACAAGGTTCCCGACTCAATCACCAAGGCTATAAAAAACGAAGTAGCCAAGAGAACTCAAGAGTTACAAGAAGTTGTCAACAATCAAAAGGCTGAAATTATCGGACTTCACGCACAATTAAATGCAATGAGTCAAAGTCCCATTGCTCTTACAAACGGGAATACTTCAGTATGTCAAGAATTTTTTGCAGGACTTTCACCGCAGGTAATTATCCAAACGCTTCGCAATACAAAAATGAAAATTGCATTCAATGAAGATTTTGGTGATAGAGATTATGACAGGGTTCCTCTCGAATTTATGCTTCATGTCATATTCTATAATGACAGGTTTCTTGCCTATCGATTTCTTGATGAAGTAGGCATTAAATATGAAGACTGGCATAAACAAATTATTCTTCCCCATGAATGGGACAAGGAATGTCTTGATGCTTTTGTCGAACATGAACGCCACCAATATGTCTGTAATGGATGTATATATAAAGACAACATGAGGTTTTGGTATAATGAACAAAAGAAGGATAGGAAATTGCTAAACCCAATGAGGCAGATTATTGAATCCTCTTATTCAGAAATACCTTGGCAAATAATTTTAAGAAATCCACTATGGGCAGATGATGACCTTATTGCCAAGATTGCAAAGGGGTTAAAGAAAAAAGAGTACGGAAGTCACATGGAATATTTTGTTCAAATACCTGAATACAATAATCATCTTACCCCAGATCAATTGTTGACGCTGATTTCAGCAACAAATGACGAGGGGTTTAAGAAAATGTTTAATTTTAGCGCAGTTTCTGCCGCCGTATTCGCCAGCAAAAGCGAATCTCTCCGCAAGCGCGTCATATCGCTTATCAGAATAGGAGAGCATTATCCAGCGGCATTTCAAGAGGATTATATAAACAGTATGCCTTTTGATAAGGCAATGTCATATATCCACAACAACAAGACATTTTCTGAAAAAGAGAAAGCCGCACTTATCGAGAATCAGGTCAAAAGGCAATATTCCAAGGGGGCTATATTGGAACGAGTTCTTGAAAGTTAAGGTGTCACAAATCTTGTCTAAAAAGTGGGTGCCAAACGGCACCCTTTTTATTTTTCTTCTAATGTTTTCTGGAATTGACACAAGATAATAGCATGTTAATTTCAACAATAAAATATAAGAAGAATGGCTCAGTATATAAAACGCAGAGAATAAAAATTAACTGTGATAAATGCAAAAAAACATATGAAGTTTCTTATGTTAATTTTTTAAAAACTCGTGAAAAGCATAAGGCAGATATATGTAAATCGTGCATAATTAAGAGTATGCAAAAGGGAAAAACATTAGAAGAACGACTTGGTAAAAAGAAGGCTATAGAAGTAAAAAATAAATTATCTAATGCAATAAAAACACTAGGTAGTCCAGCAAAAGGTAAAAAGTGGTCTGAAGAACAAAAGCAGAACTTAAAAAGAATACGACCCAATACCGGAACATTTGAAGAAAAGTATGGAAAAGAAAAAGCAGATGAAATGAAAAAAAATTTATCGAATAAATTTTCTGGTGAAAACAACAACATGTATAATAAACCATCCCCACAAGGATCAGGGAATGGTTGGTCAGGCTGGTATAATAAATGGTATTTTAGAAGCCTTCGAGAATTATCCTATATGATTAACGTAATTGAAGCAAATAATCAAAAATGGGAATCGTGCGAAAATGCAAAATACGCTATTCCATATTTATATATGAATCGCAAAAGAAATTATTTTGCTGATTTTATTATTGATAGTAAGTATCTAATAGAAATAAAACCACATCGGTTAATAAATTCTAAGTGTATTTTAGAAAAAAAATATGCGGCTGAAAAATGGTGCGAATCTAATGGATTAGAGTATAAAATTATCTCAGATGAAGAATTTAACTTATTAACCAATGAAGAAATAAAAAATCTACACGATACCGGCAAAATAGTATTTATAGACAAATACGAGCAAAAGTATAGGAGAAAATACAATGGGGTTTATTGAAATGATACTGGGTCCAATGTATAGTGGTAAGACCACAGAACTATTACGCAGATTGACACGACTTCAGATTGGAGGAAGTAGAGTAATTCTACTTAGGCCCAATATTGACAATCGTGGCATATTAACACATGACTGTCTTGATCATAAAATTCAAGAACAATTTGTTGATACAATTTTAGATTTTAAGGATTTTGATAGTGTTGATGTAATTGGTGTAGATGAAGGACAATTTTTTAAGGGATTGGCAAAAGATGTTAATCATCTTGCCAATCTTGGAAAAATTGTAATTATTTCAGGACTACACGCAACTTCTGAAGCAGAACCGTTCCCGGAGATACAGGCATGTGTTCCAATTTCAGAATCAATAACCAAACTAAATGCAGTTTGTACTCAATGCGGATCGCAAGAGGGTTCATTTACTTTTTATAAAAAGGGCAGGAAAACCGAAGCGGTGCTTGTTGGTGAACACGAATATACTGCGCTTTGCCGTGAATGTTATTATGGATTAAAAAAAACAATTAGATCGACAATTTACACATAAAAAAGCATAGTTAATTATGCAGGGTAGACTGGAGTTGGTTCCAGCTCTGGCTCATAACCAGAATGACGGGGGTTCGAATCCCTCCCCTGCTATAATTGACAAAAGCCTTCTATCTTTTAGATAGAGGGCTTTTTTATTTGTCTGAATCATGAATAAAGCAAAGATATATTATAAGGAACAATGCCACTATGAAAAAGACCTTACTTCTCGTAGAAGATGAATCAATAATTGCCTTAAGTAATAAGTCAATGCTGGAAAGGTATGGGTATACGATTGTTCCAGCGGGGAGCGGCGAACAGGCAATTGAAATCGTAGATTCTCGATCAGACATTGACTTAATCCTTATGGATATAAATCTTGGCGCAGGAATTGATGGGACAGAAGCCGCAGAACAAATACTAAAAAAGCACGACATTCCAATCGTTTTTCTTTCAAGCCATACTGAAGCAGAAATTGTAGAAAGAACGGAAAAAATAACCTCTTATGGATATGTAGTTAAATACTCGGGGATGACAATCCTCGATACTTCCATTAAAATGGCTTTTAAATTATTTGAAGCAAACAAGAGAGTCGAAGCAGAAAGAGAACATTTAAATATTACACTTAACTCCATAGGCGATGCAGTGATTGCAACAGATATTAGTGGCAATATTACCAGAATGAATCCAATTGCGGAACAACTCACTGGATGGAATATTTCCGAGGCATTAAATAAACCCATATTCGATATTTTTAACATTATCAATGCTTCAACAAGAGAACGAGTTGAGAACCCAATCTCAAAAGTAATCAAGGAAGGGATAATTGTAGGACTTGCCAACCATACCATATTGATATCTAAAACCGGGCAAGAATATCAAATCGCTGATTCTGCCGCGCCAATAAAAGACTCATTCGGAAAAACAATAGGCATGGTACTTATTTTCAGAGATGTATCTCAGGAATATAAATTAATTGACGCAATGGAAAAAAGCGAAAAAAAATATAGTTCATTGTTTAATTCAATGCTTGAAGGATTTGCTCTACATGAAATGGTTTATAATGACAATAAAGAACCTATTGACTATAGGTTTATTGACATAAATCCCGCATTTGAAAAACTTGCGGGTGTTAAAAAAGAAAACGTTATTGGTAAAACAGTACGAGAAATATTTCCACAAACTGAACAGATATGGATTGAAAAATATGGACTGGTTGCTTCAAGTGGACAGTCGTTGGAGTTTGAACAATATTCACAGCAACTCGGCAAACATTTTCATGTTTCGGCATTTTCTCCATCGCCCGGTCAGTTTGCTTCTGTTTTCTATGATGTTACTGAAAGCAAAGAATCACACGATAAATTGTTGGAAGTATCCACAAAAGATTTTCTTACAAAAATATATAATCGTCGATATATATATGAGAGAATGCAATCGCTTTCAAATGAATATGTTAGAACAGGTAAAATATTTTCAGTGGCTATTTTTGATATAGACCACTTTAAAAAAATCAACGATGAATTCGGGCATCAAGCAGGAGATTATGTACTCGCCGAAATGTCCAGATTAATTGAAAAAACACTTCGATCATATGACCTATTTGGAAGATATGGCGGAGAAGAGTTTATAATTGTATTCCCGGAAACACGAAAAAAAAGCATTTATGTTAAAATGAATTTTATTCTTGATATAATTCAAAATACAAAATTTATTTATAACAATAACGAAATTAATTTAACATTTAGTTGTGGTATAGCAGACGGTCTTGATTTGCGAGAAGACTATTCTATTGATAAAATAATTGAAATTGCTGATGCTCGATTATACCAAGCAAAAGAGGCGGGAAGGAATAGTATTTATATAGGAGAAGAGCAATGACAAAACATGATGTGGCGATATTGGATGTTTATAGCCCGCCTAATGGAGAAAAAAGAATATATTTGTTCCCTAGAATATTTGGCGGAACAGAATATGATCAATTCCAAACACAGTTAATGATGAGTTCAATCAAGAAAAAATATTCTCCTGTTTATTCACATTATTATACTACTGTTTCATATAATTTTGTAGATATATTTAAGGCTAATGGGAATAGGTTTACGGTGCATGATGTAGTTAATTTTCTCAACACGCCATCCAAAGAACGATCACTGCTGGCAAAATTATTAATTGAAGATATTTTTAAAAAAAACTTAATGGCAGGTATAACATGAAAAACGAAGTGGTTGATTTTGGCATTCGTTGTTGTGAACATGTATCAAGAGTAACTGCACTTACGGAACTTGAAAACGTCAAGTTAATAACAAACGTACAATGGGATGTGTCAGGATTTATCGGCACATATAAAGACAAATTGATTCTTACATTTCAAGGTTCTGATTCTAATATCGATTGGTCAAAGGTCAACTTCAAGTTTTGGAAAAAGATTATTCCATATGACAATACAAATCCTAAAATCAAGGTTCATGCAGGTTTTATCAATGCTTATAAGTCCGTAAGAAATGAAATACTTCAATCATTTTTATCCAGTAACAAGAAAGAATTGTGGTGCTTTGGGCATAGTCTTGGTGGCGCGATGGCTACTCTTGCTTCGCTTGATATTCAATACAATTTCCCCGGAGTATTAATTAAAGTAGTAACCTTTGGATGCCCCAGAGTAGGGAATAAATACTTTGCCAATTCATATAGCCATAGAGTTCCAGACAACACTCGTATTATCAATGGCAACGATCCTGTCACTAGACTTCCTCCGCCTCTCTGTAACTATAGGCATATTGGCAAATATGTTCATGTAGGAGAGAAAAGGCATTGGTGGATTTTCTGGAAGGTTGGTGACCATAATCTTTTGAAATATAAATCAAACATTCAAGAATAACGATTAAAGGTAATCGTATAAGGAGAAAAATATGTCGTTCATGGAAATTATAATGTTAATCCTCGGTGCGGGCGGCGGCGGTGTAATCGCATGGTTAGTTAAAAGCCTAAAAGTACGAGTTCAGACGGCAGAACTTGAAAAAGAACTCGTTGTAAGCAAAGGTCGCGTGGTTGAACTTGTCAAGCAAAATGCCGAACTTCAGCAAAAATATACTGATTCACAATCTGTTTTAGCCAATACCCTTTCTGCTCTTGAACTGCTTAAAGCATATCAAATGATTGACGCAGAAACAAAAAAACAAGTTGCCGAAATCAAAGAAACACTTGTTGATGGCAAGGCTTCACCGGAAACCATGGATAAGTATAAAGAGATGCTTAAAAAGATGAATGAAAACTTTAGCGGATACAACAAGGGTCAAAAAACGACAACACCTGCCGCTACTGCACCAACCACCTCTACAAAAAAGAGGACAAAAAAATGAAAAAGTTTGTTCTTCTTGCCTTAGTGGTTTTATTGTCCAGTTGTTGTACCACCCCGCCGAATCCTGTCGAACCAGATGTCATTTATATAACAAAACCGCTGAAAGACCCATTGCCACATCCAACAATGCCAATTCTTGAAATACCAGAGGGTGACATTACAGTTGAAATGGCAATGGAGCATGTTCTATTACTTAATGGCGCAATTTTAAAACTTCAACTACTTATAGAAATCTATGAGCGAGAGGACAGAAAGTTACCAGAAGGATTTGGCAATAAGAAGTTTGAAGGTATGACGTTAGAAGAATTAAAAGTTGAATACTTAAAGTTGCTTGGCATTACTCCTACAGGACAACTCGAAGGAGTCACGGAATGAAAAAACTACTTGCATGGAATCCTGAGTTTGAAATTGGCATACCTATTTTAGATGAACAACACCATAAATTTATCGACATGGTATCTGAGGTTCAAAACAATATTCTAACTGCAAGTAGAGAGCATTTAGTCAGGTTTTTTAGTTTTACTTACGACTACATAATAAATCATTTTAAAACTGAAGAAATGTTCATGATAGAATGTCGCTATCCAGAATTGGATGAACATGTCGAAGAGCATAGAGAATTCAGAGAAAAAATAGATTTCTTTTATGAAAACTTCAAAAAGAACAATACACAATTTATCATTGTAAACATTGTTGATTTTATGAAGGATTGGATTATTGGACATCTCCTTTGTTCAGATAAGGCATTGGGGGAATGGTATCAACACAACAAACCCGATTCAGCCACGGAGACTTTAAAGCCATAAGTCAAATGAATCGGATTAATATGTAAAAATCAGGAGAGCAATAGGCTGTTGCTCTCCGTTTTTTTATCTTAACAGATTGTATGCTTTTCTCCATGCGCGAAGCCATTCTTTTGCTTGAAATATTAACCGCTTCTGATCCTCCTCACTCATAAGTCCAAAATCATGTCTATACCACATACTAGCATCCGCTAATTGTGCCTCTGAGGGTTCACCTTCTTCAATGGTTGATTCGTTCATACAGTAAAGTATGCTAAAAATGAACATGATCCGTGTTCTTCTCAGTGAAAAGATGCGTTCACCAAATGAACACCAAAATTGAAAATTCAGTAAATCTGTTCACCAGATGAACATATATATAGATTACAACAATATAAACATTCTTTACATAAAGAATACAACAAGGTTTCAAATTAAAATGCCAAATTATTTAGTTGTGTCCTGTCGCTCCAAATTCAATTATTTTTTGCATAGTTTATAGAAATACAGGAGCAATTAATGAAAGTAATCGAACCGTCATATGAAATTATTACGCCAATAGATCGTTCTTATATAATGAAGCATTTGGAAGCCATCGGTCGCACTTGCTATAAATCTGAAGATAAAATAACCGATGAATCTGCCAGTCCATTTATCAGGGGCATTATCAAATCTGGGCATGAAGCCATGATTGAACATTTTAGTTTTTCAGTGCGGTTTATCGTCAACAGAGCGTTTACTCACGAAATCGTTCGCCATCGTATTGCTTCATTTGCGCAAGAGAGCCAAAGGTATGTATCAAGCATAAATCAAAAAGAATTTATTATTGAATCTGAAAATGATATTATTGATGAATATGAAAATGGACTTACTATGAAGAGAATAAGTGAAATATCCAATGGTAAATGGACAGAATGGGATATTAATAAAATTCTCATAAAAAATGATGTTGATAAACGAAACCATAATAATAGCGGACCGGTGAATGATACGTTTTTTAATATTATTGATACACCAGAAAAAGCATATCTGATGGGATTGATTCAGGCTGATGGTAATATAAAAAATAATACTTTATCTATCACACAACATGAAAATAATCATTGGTATATTAATCGTATGATAAAAAATTTTATTTCTCCTACCTCTCGTGTTTATAATGATAGAATGTGTAAAAGAATGTCTGTTTATTCTGAAAAGTTAACACAATCTTTGATTAATAAAGGTATTGTACCTAATAAAACTTACGATCAAACGGAACAACATATTGATATACTTTGGAATTCTATTCCTGATAAATATAAAGCAACTTTCATACATGGGTTTTTAGATGGTGATGGAACATTGAGGTTCTATAAACAGAATAATCCGGGAGAAACCGACTCTTGTCGTATTGAGTGGGTTGGCAATAAACATCTTTTAAAAAAAATAAAAATTTGGTTAAAAGATACCTATCAGTATGATTGTAATATTAGAAACGATCCTGTTTCTGACATTGTTTATCGATTATCTATTACTCAGCCTCAGATTGGTGAAATGCTTTGTAGAGATATGATGGAATTTTTCCAGTATCCTTATGCTCATCCAGTCAAAACTGCCCGGATTATTGAAAGGATTGGAGGAAAATATCCAATTGCTTCATGGGGTGATCAAAAATTTCAAATGATAGTGCCTACATATTTTCATAATAATCCAAGTGTAAATAATTGGCATTGGTTTGAGGCCATGGATAATGCAGAGCAAACATATCGTGAAATGAGGTATAATGGTGCCCGACCTCAAGATGCCCGAGATGTACTTCCAAATTCAACCAAGACGGAAATCGTTGTTACCTGCAACTTGAGAGAATGGAGAACAATTTTCTCACTTCGCGCCGATAAGCCAGCGGCACCTGTTATGCGGGAAATCATGGTTCCGTTTTTGAAAGAAATGAAAGAGAAACTGCCAGATATCTTTTTTGATTTGGAGTTTGAACTGTGATAGGATTTGCATTGGATTATTCAAAGACATCAGAGATTGAAGAAAAGGCAATCGCTCTCTATGCTTCAATGAATCATATCCCATGCAAACGATTTAAAAAAGATGAAGTTCCACAAGGATATATTCCCGTTGGCAATATAGATTGGTTTCTCGGTGTGACCGGATGGAAAATTAAGCCCAACTATTTCCCTGACTTTTTGCGTTCATATGTAAAAAGAAACATATGGGAAACAGACAAATGGCCATTAGGTCAAAAGGTGTTCATTAAACCAGCAGATAGAGCAAAACGGTTTTCGGCACGAATCACAACGGGAACTTATAGGGGAAAGAAAAAGGGTCCATATTGGTGTTCAGATATTGTTTCATTCAAAAATGAGTGGAGATTCTATATATCAAAAGGTGAAATACTTTTTTCTCCTTGGTATTGGGGACAAGATGAGGGCAAACAACCTCCCGAAATAAATGTTGACTGGCCTTCTGATTGGGTTGGTACGGCAGATTTTGGAGAATCAGAAAATGGTATTGAACTCATTGAGGCACATGAGCCATATTCCGTTGGATGGTATGGAACATTAACGCAACATGAGATATATGCCAAATGGATAATTGATGGCTGGGAATATATGAGGAGCATTTATGTCGCTAAATGACAAGCAGAAAAAACTTCTTGAAGACAATGGCTGGATAATTACCTGCGAGTCTCCATTGGAAGTCGAGCATAAAGAAACCCGTGATGTGGCAACTGGATTTGCAGTGGAAGTTTTGGTTGATTATTATTATGATATACAATAATAAAATATGTTTGCTATAAAAATAAACTCCTTCTTTGCATAGTTAATTGCAGAGAAGGTGAATATGGGAAGACCAAAAAAAATCATATCAAAAAAAATATTCGACCCGGACAAGCACATTAAGTTTCTTGATGAAATGCTTTTAACCCAAGTCATGATTTCAGAGATTGAGCAGAAATCCGAAAACAATCTTAAAAAACTTACCCAAGAAACGTTTAGGGAAATGATTGTTGAACAGATTATTCAATCCAGTGAACTGTTGTCTGGAATCGTTCATATTGATGGACGGCATGGCGCGGACAGCCGGTCGGACAAATATAACTACATTGAACAAAAATCTCGAAATGTGAGCAAACTGAATTCTGATGGATCATATACTTTATCGGTCAAGGGATTCATGTTTGATAAGTTTAATAATAATGACAAGGTACAAAAAATCAAACTTATCGACTGTATGATTTTTTCTGTATTTTACAGAAAATATTGCCCTATGAATATATTTATTTTAAGCGATTCAGGGAATCAAAAAGTAAAGGATAAACTACTTGGTCCGCTTTATAAGGAAAAACTATTAGAGTTTGACAGCAATAAAAAAAAGAATAAGGCGGGAAACGACGCCGCGAAATTCTCGGTTCTCGATATTTTCGATTGGTGCCAAAACGATTCTGATTTCTTGAGCATTACTACATATCCTGTAAATAAGTTTGATCGAGATAATATTTGCATAAAAAACATTATTATTGGAGAAAAGTCATATACCCGTCAAGAATTCTTTGATGAATATGTTAAAAACTCAAGAACATACAAAAGCAGGAATAAATAATGAACATTTATAACGAAGATTGCATTGAAGGATCGAAAAAAATACCAGATGGTTCCGTTCCTCTTATTATTTGTGATCCACCTTTTGGTATTAATGAAGTATCATTCAGCAAACACTATCACAGAAAAACAGATACGGTTATTGATGGATACCAAGAAGCGCCCAAAGATTATTTGCAGTTTTCACGAAGATGGATAACCGAAGCAACAAGAATATTGTCGCCGAATGGAACCATGTATATTATTTCTGGTTGGTCAAATCTGTCTGATATTTTTATTGCCGTAAAGGAAAACGGACTTACTATATTGAATGAAATAGTTTGGAAGTTTAATTTTGGAGTCAATACCAGCAAAAAGTTTGTTACCTCTCATTACCATATCCTTCGCGTAGCCAAAACAACAAAAGTTCTTTTTAACACCTATTGCAGATTTGGACAGCAGGAAAAAGATGAACGTGGCGGATCGCTGTTATATAAAGACTTGGAAGATGTATGGGTCATCAATAAAGAGTTTCAGCAGGGTAAGGTTAAAAACGCCAATAAGTTGCCTAATGAACTTGTAATCAAAATGATTCAATATTCCAGTAATGAAGGCGATACTGTGTGTGATTTCTTCATGGGCAATTTTACGACAGCATATTGCGCACATGGACTTAACAGAAAGGTGATTGGATTTGAATCAAATAAAAATTCATATGACCATCACATGAAACAACTAGGGTATTTGACTGCTGGATACATGTTACCTACTCTTCGTAAGCCAGACACTACAAAGCCCAAAAACCAAGGAAAGCCACTTACTCCTGAAGATGTAGCGAGTATTAAAGAGTATTATAATGAAAGAATCGAGGCAACAACGCAAAGAGCATTAATAAAGGAAATGCAGGATGTATTTGGGCGAGGTTACTTTAGTATATTGAATATAATCAAGGGCTAAAATTAAAACACGGCGATGCCGTGTTTTTTTATTTTTAAGTAAGATAACTGTATGAAAGTAGCGTATGCAGGTCCATCTTATGGAAAACTATATTTATTAAGCAAAAATGATAGATTTTCTTTTTTTCTCGATATTAAGTTTAATGTACACACTGAAAATGGAATTGAAGATATTGTTGAAGCAATAGGACTTTCCAGTATGCACCTTGAATCCATACATTCAGATGTAGAATTCAGTTCCGATAAAAAACAGGGAACAATAGCCGCTATTTTCAACAAAAGATTTATTGAATCATATCAAAAAGAAAAGTGGAAGATTAAATGAGAGAATTGATAAAGGCAATATTTGAAAAAAAAGACTTTGCATCAAAACTCGTTGGGGCTATGAATGATGATGCTTTTGAATTTGGCAGTAGATACTGGCACTTCAAACAACTTACTGATATGCCATATGACCCAGAAAACGATTATCCTGATTGTGTATTAAAATATAATGTGGATGAGCCAAGAATATTGTTGATAGACCCATCTGTAAAAACACAAAGAAAGTATCGAATTATAAGATCAATTTATAATAAACCAGTAGATAATGAAATCATTATGTTTTTATTCAATCATTGGGGTATAAAATATAAAATAATTAAACCGTTCCCGGTTGATTTTCAATTCAGTTTATCAATAAAAGGATTAAAGGACGCAATTAACGTTGCGAAAGAAAAGCGATGGGATAAACGCGGGTATATTATTTTGCAAGGTGATTCCTCACGATATACTTTGTTTGGATTTAATCCACAATTCAAATTTGAAATTCAAACAATTTTAGATGAATTATGGGTTCCATATAAAATAGTGACGGAGGAATCATGATTGTATCTGCCGGTAAATATTATTTATATGTTCTTAATTATGATGATGCATATGATGAATCTGGTTCTATTGGATATTATGATGTTGGCTATACTCTTGCCAAATGCGTAAGGGTTGATCCAGGCAGAATGTACTTTTTGTTGTTTGGATGGTATCACGGCAAGGCAGATATGATTGAAATCAGTTGGATGCCATTCATAGAAAACATGAAGAAACTGAAACCGCTGACAGAAAAGAATAAAATTCTACTAATTAAGACCATATTCGAAGGTGGATTCGATGGTAACACCGAACCACAATTTGGGTTAATATATAATCCACCAGAGGACTAAGAATGATACCTAATTTACTTAGACGGAGTTTAATATCTCTACTTGAAAATCATTTTGATATTGATATAGAATTTATTCTCAATGAACAAATAAATAATGAGGATGAAGATTCTACAATTATTGAATATTTGATTGTCCCGTCGCAATTCCCTAATAGTGTACGGTTTTGCGGATCGTATGGTATTGACGGAGATATTTATGGATATTATTCCCTTACTTTTGATGACAATTGTAAATTAGTACATAGTCGATTGGGTATTGATATAGATGAAGCAAGAGAATTAGTGCTGAAATATTATGCATCGACTCCGAGGAGTTGGAAATGAGTCAAAAATGGGTAGTAGAAACACCAAGTAATGGATACACGGATGAATTATGTATCGGAAGAATTGCTTTTGAGAAAGATGATGATTATGAAGGATATAAGCGGCTTCAACTCAATCCAGTTATAATTTGGCTCCCAAATCTTGATGACGAAGACAGAGTTGGCGGGAACCAATTTATGGTTAGAGAAAACGTACCACAATATGATTCTATTTCTTTTAATGTAGATTGTTTTATGGAATTTGATTCTGAGCGGGATTTATATCATACAGCCATTCGAGCAATTTTTGAATATAAATAAATTTGATTTTTATTTCTTGATATGATATAATGATGATATGAAGGTGGGGGCGAAAATGGCAAAGAAGCAAATTAGCATAACAATAGATTCTAAACTGCTTGAAACTGTTAAAAGAGTTTCGTCTGCAATCAATTCAAACAACTCTGAAATAATCGAAATTTCAGTTCGTAGTTTTTTCCAATCAAAAAAAGGCATGGAATTACTAAAAAAACTGAATATCATTGAACCTGTTGATTTATTGAAGGGCTTAAAATGAAACTTGCGAACATAGTGTATAAAAATGGATACACTAAAGACGGAACCCTGAAATCGAATCAGGGACGAATTGTCATATACCAAGACCGAGTTCTCATATCCAGAGGCAATTCTCCTGATCATATGGCTCTTCTCTATGGACTGGCTTCAAAAAACCACTTCAATAGAGATGAAGTGGTTTCAAATGCTATTCGTCTTTATTACGCCATTGAGAATGGCGTCATGATAGTGTCGCAGAATAGGCGTATTGATGAAGACGCACTTCTTAAAAATCTTACTTATTATGGAAGATTGATACTAGCCGGTTGGTAGTTAATTTCCCCAGTCTGAATATCCACTTGGTTTAGGCGCCGGGGCTACCGGTCTACGAGTAGAAGCCGCAGGTCTTTGTGGAACGGCAGTAGATGCAGGTCTACGACCAACAAGTTCAGATCGATTGACCGTTGTAATTTTTGAAGCAACAGACGCTTGTCCGGGCATTGGAAGTTTATATTGTCTTGGCGGCTCTCCCAAAGCCCTTTCCTTAATCATTGCCATGACAATACTACCTAAATTCTTTTGAATTAATTTTGTATTGTCTTCGCCTCGCATTCTTCCAACAATATAAAGAGCATTCTCACGATACTTTACGCCCCAATAAAATCCATCCCTGATATATTCTGGATGCCCATCCTTTGATCCTGCCGCGCCACCTTGGATATAAATTCCGCCATCTTGTTTAAAGAATCCGCCACGACCGTATAAATCATATCCCGGAGGAACTTCTTTCTGAACATCAGGCATGCTCCCTTCGTCAATATATACAATTTTTATACCCTTCATCCAAAGCCTTTGCATAACAGTAGGAACTCCGGTTCCATTTGGCGTTGGATTTATTTTTATTTGTGCTTCATTTAAAGCCCTTTCAAATTTCATAACTACCTCGTTATAATATCTTGCGAATCTGTAAATATATTTTCAGCATTAAATATCATTCTAACAAAATTATTTTTACTATTGTATTTAACGTAATCTTCATAATATTCTTCATCTTCTATTATGTCATCAGCCTGTATTTTGATTTGAGTAAAAAAACTGTCTTCATTATCTACATACATCATAACAACAATATATCCATCAGTCAGTTGGGTTATATAAAAGAATCTGTCGTTATTTGTCCACATTTCGCCAGTGGATTGTATATCGTCCCATGTCATGATTTCACCCAAATGTTTTTAGTAAAAAATCTAAAAGGATTTATGGTTATTAGTTCTGATTCCATTTGTTCTTGTGTTGGGAATAGATGCTGGTTTTCATAAAAAAATTCAGATGGTAATTCCCAATTATTTTTTTTAGCAAGATTATATATTCTATCGTCAGACATTTTAAATTTTAGTTTTGTTGGGAATCGTTCAGATGCTGGTGTTCTCGCATATTGTCCTCTGAAATCAACTATTTCAAGTAGCCAATTATATTCTTCATTTTCATATGTTAATGAAATAACAAAAGCAAACTTATTAATAGAACAATTAAATATAATCGTAAATGAACTTATACCGACAGTGATATATTCATATTGAAACAGATTAAACAATTTCATGTATTTATCTTAAAAATATTTTCCAATTTGTTTACTTTTTTGAATTAACCGCATAAGATATATTATAAAAGGAATGTCTATCATGATTATGTGCATACATACACATTTACAACCCACCTCATCTGTATGGTCACTCGACCCAGAAAATACATTTGGAGGCAAGGTGTAAGTGTATGTATGGAAGTATGGGAAATAACACCCGACTCCATGCGAGTCGGGTTTTTTTTGCTTGAAGAATGGAAAGAGTATGGTATACTACTGTTGTAAGCCGAATTGCGAAAAACTTTAACAAGAAGCAATTTTGTTGATGAAGTAAGCATAATGTATTGCTTTTTAAGCATACTTAATTGAGACGCCACAAAAGCGGAAGCAAGTCGTGAGCAAGGTTATTTGACAAACATTTTTTAATCTGATAGGATTAAAAAATCATTTAAAATGCCACCATAGCTCAGTTGGTAGAGCGCC
>CAZLSE010000010.1:25999-36600 GCA_964562055.1 uncultured Gammaproteobacteria bacterium | reverse complement strand
CCAGGCGATTTGAGGCAGTGTCTCGTAGCCCTTTCCGAAGCGCCCGATCTATGGAGAAAACTTTTTTTATATCGATTTGAAAGTGGAGATTTTCAAGGTCATAACTTCGGCAATATTTTTATGTCTGCTCTTGAAAAGGTAAGTCCGAATTATGACGAAGTTCTAAGTACCGTCAAATTCGTGTTGAAGTCGAAGGGCGATGCATATCCTGTTACCCGCAAGACCACACATCTGTGTGTCGAGTATGAGAATGGGAAAATTCTCAAGGGTGAAGGACACATTGATGAAAACCAGATGGAGCAGTCGCGCATAAAGCGAGCTTTTTTAGAACCAGAAGTTGAAGCCCATTCGACTGCAATTGTACGTATTTTGGACTCTGACATAATTGTTATTGGACCCGGCGATTTATATACAAGCATAATTCCGGTACTACTTCCTCAAGGTATGCAAAAGGCAATGCAAAATACAAAAGCAAAACTGGTATATGTTGTTAATTTGATGACTAAGTCAGGACAAACTGTCAACTACACTGCGCGTAACCATGTTGAAGACCTCGAACGATATACAGGTCGCAAAATTGATGTGATCATCTCACATGAAGGGCCTATTGAGGAACGCATCCTCGACTGGTACGAAGATCATCATGAACACCCTGTTAAAGATGATTTAGGCTCTGATACTCGGGTAATTCGAACTTCAGTCGCAGACAACACAACAGTTATGAAAAGTAAAGGTGATGTACTCACAAGAAGCATACTTCGTCATGATAGTAAAAAGCTTGCCGCAGTTATTAATAAACTGGCATAATATACCTTATGTTAAGGAAACACACAATATCGTTTAAACATGCATGGAATGGATTGATCGCTGCATTCAAAACGCAACCAAATTATCGAATTCATGCAGCGTGCTCTCTTTTAGCACTTATTGGCGCTTGGTATTTTCACATTAGTTACCCTGAGGTACTCACCATATTAGTTCTCATCACGATGGGGTTTGCGTTTGAGACGGTAAACACCGCAATAGAAGAAACATGCGATGCGATCGACGAGTCTATACGGCCTGATATAAAAATTGCAAAAGACTCTGCTGCGGGTGCGATGCTCGTTGTAGCGATTGGATCGACTGTAATTGCAGGGGTCATCTTTATACCACGGATTATTACGTTGTTATAACCTATGGGATTTTACTTATTTTCTACTGTTTTTGCTTTCTTTACGACCTTTATTTTATTTGTTCCCTTCATCAATCTCCTGTATCAAAAAAAAATGCAAAGGAGATCGCAAACTACTCGAGATGCCTTTGATAACCCCACACCAATTTTTGACAAACTGCACAACCATAAACAAGGCACTCCCGTGGGTGGAGGCATTCTTGTCATACTGACTACTGTATTCATTTTTGCTCTTTTTTTAACGATATTCTTTTTATTTCGTAAACCTGTTCAAGCAAATTATCCCGCAATCAGTTCCGAAATAAAAATAATTCTGTTTACGTTTATCGGATTCGCATTTTTAGGGGTATATGATGATTTTGCAAAAATATTTCATTGGGATAAATCGCAGTTTTTCGGACTTCGCATGCGACACAAACTCATTCTTGAAATTGTAATTGCATTTGTGAGTGCGTTTTGGCTCTATTCAGAACTGAAGATAGATATTATTCATATTCCTTTTTTGGGAGTATTTAATTTAGATTTTTGGTATATTCCATTCGCTGTTTTTGTTATTGTCGCATTTTCCAACGCAATCAATATTACTGACGGATTAGACGGTCTTGCTTCGGGGTTATTGCTTTTTTCGCTTATGGCGTTTTGGGCAATAGCACGTTCAATCATCGATTTTCCCTCAGCACTTTTTATTGGTGTTTGGATTGGAAGCCTTTTAGCTTTTTTGTATTTCAATATATATCCGGCACGTATTATGCTGGGTGATAGTGGAGCTCTTGCGTTTGGAGCAACCTTTGCAGTTATTGGCCTTATTTTGGGAAAAGCGTTCGCACTTCCCATTATTGGAGGAGTATTTGTTGTCGAGATTGCTACCTCGCTTTTCCAACTGTTAAGCAAAAAATACAGAAAAAAGAAATTATTTGCTGTTGCGCCGCTTCATCTGTTGCTTCAACATAGAGGCTGGGAAGAACCAAAAGTTGTTATGCGAATGTGGATTTTGGGTATTCTTTTCGCCGTATTCGGCCTTATGATTGCGTTCATGAAATAAAAAAACGGTGATAGTATATACTTAAATCGTTATTAAATTACACTTTTGTAGTATGGAATTTTTTTTTATACCTGGATTGATTTTTTTTATTATCTTCATCATTAAGGTCTTTCGCGTAATTCCGGAAGGATACAAAGGTTTAGTTTTATTTTTAGGTAAATATACGCGCACTATTGAGCCAGGACTAAACATCGTACTCGTACCGCTGGAAACAGTATCTATGGTAGATATTCGTGAACAGGTTATGGATATTCCCACTCAAGAAGCAATTACGGGTGACAATGTGTCGTGTATGGTTGACGGCATAGTGCGCTTTAAGGTAGTCAATCCTTCAATTGCAATTTTTAAAGTTCAGGACTTTAGCTCTCAAATTTCGGCAAAAGCGCAAACAGCACTTCGCGATGTAATAGGGAGTATCACACTAGATGAAGTATTATCAAAACGTGCTCAAATCGCAGGGCACATAAAGTCGATTGTAGATGAAGCAGCTGAACAATGGGGAGTTGACATTTTAGCAATAGAAATTCAGAATATTGAAATTCCAGCCGATATGAAACGTGCGATGGCACAACAAGCCGAAGCAGACAGAGATAAAAAAGCACGTATTATTAAAGCTGAAGGAGAAAAAGAAGCAGCGGTAAAACTTGCAGAAGCAGCACAGGTGCTATCTAGTGCAAAAGGTGCACTTGAACTTCGGACGCTTCAGACATTAAAGGAAATTTCGGCTGATCCATCTGAAAAAATCATTATGACATTGCCCAATACCTTATTTGAGGCATTTGGATCAAAAAAATAATAATAAATGAGAACGTGTCGCATTCAAATTGCATTTAACTCAAATATCGCCGATGCATATTCTGTGCTAAGGCAAATACCTGCTTCGGAAAATATCATAATCGAAGCTGGTATCCCTCTCATAAAACAATATGGCATACAAGTGATTTCTCAGATTCGAAATATGTGGGATGGAGCGCTCTGTGCGGATATGAAAATAATTGATGGTGCTGTGGCTGAGGTGGAAATGGCAGCTTCGGCTGGCGCAACTTCTGTAACCGCTATGGGAACGGCAAGTAATGAGACGCTTTCACTTTTTATAAATGCATGTAAACGATATAACGTCGTATCTATAGTCGATATGATGAACGTGGTTAATCCTATGCGTGTGTTATGGAAAAATAATATCGTTCCGGATGCGGTTTTTATCCACAGAGGACGTGATGAAGAAAATGCATATGGAAAAATTATTCAATATAAAGGAATTGCAAAAATTAAAGGGAAGTGGGATGTAAAGATGGGGGCTGCGGGTGGTATAGATACACGTGAATTTCAATCTGCATTATTTAATGGAGCAGACATAGTTGTTGTTAATGTGGTTCCAAAAGACAGCGAATGGAAGGGTATTGTGTATGATGCAAATTTCACTACTTCGCTTAATCATTTCCTTCAATTTGTCCAGTAGCATGAAAAAAGCACAGAAGGAATCTTTATTTGAGATTCCGGAAAAAAAGAAAAAAACGTGGCTGTCCCACTCTGGTATTGAGGGAGTTAATCGGTGCGAACGATGTTTTTACCTGCAGTACAATAAAAAGATTCATCAACCTGAAGGTATTCAATCTCGACTAGCAAATAGATTTGACGCTGTGCTCAAAACGTATTTTGATGGGTATAGAACGAAAGGAACTCTTCCACCAGTCATATCAAATCTTAGCGGTACATTACAAAATCCGTTTAAAGAGACTTATTTTCATACAGTAAATGAGTATTTTGGTTTTTACGGCAAACTTGACGAGTGTTTGGTTGATCCGAATGGGCTTCATATTCCAATAGATTTTAAAACATCAAGTAGCGATCCTCGAGAAAAAGATATTTTAGATGCATATAGACATCAAGTTGATGCATATGTATATCTCCTCGAAAAAAATAGGAAAAAGGTTGCTGGATATGGATATCTACTATTTTTTTACCCTGATTTAGTACATGATATGAAAAATGGATTTCCCATGGTGACACACATTGTAAAGGTTGAAGCCAACACTACACGTGTTGATGAACGCATATCAAAAGCTATAGAAATGCTAAGAGGATCGCTTCCTCCAAGCTCAGAAGGTTGTCCATTTTGTACCTGGTTTATGAAGGTTAAACCGTTTCATGGGGTATAATTAGGCAATGGCACCTTTCGAGTTCGTACGCCACACAATTTCTGATGATCGTCGTTCTATACGATTTGAATATCTATTAGAAGGCGAGGCTTTTGGTCAAAAAATACGCTTAGATAAACCTATTGTAGACAGTAAGGATACGATACTACTTGAACGCATATTGCACAATCTTCATATTGCTCTTGGAGTTTCATTATGGAAAGCAACATGTTCAACTGAAATTCGTATCGATTGGGGCAAACTTACCAAAACTGAAGCGCAGTTTTGGGAGCATGTATACACGAGAGGACTCGGAGAGTTTTATTATCGAAATAAGATAGATTTCCGAAATCTGGTGCATTTTCCTTATTCTGACTCCATTCAAAAGCAACTACCAGTTAGGTTGCCCAAACACAATCGAGAACTTATCGGGATAGGTGGCGGTAAAGACTCAGTAGTTGTATGGGAACGTTTCAAGAAGGCAAACAAAGATATTTCCGGTCTTGTAATTCACACACAACATAGACATCCCATAATCGACAGTCTTACAGAACGGATGAAAATCCCCCACATCAATGTAGAACGAAGCATGGACGAATCTTTTATAAGCCCAACACGTAGTTGGAAATATAATGGACACGTGCCAGTTTCAATGATATATGCTTGGATTGGTATACTTATTGCCTACCTTTTTGATTATGACTCCTTTGTAGTGTCAAATGAGAAAAGTGCTGAAGAGGCGAATACTCAGCTATTTGGCATGAATATAAATCATCAGTGGAGCAAAACACAAGAATTTGAAAATCTATTTAATACATATATTCACGATCATATTTCACCTGACCTTCACTACTATTCACCGCTTCGTGAAATGTCCGAGTTACAGATAGTTGAAGAATTAGTCAACAACTATGTTCAGTATTTACCACATATCGCAAGTTGTAATCGAAATTTTTCTATTCATAAGCCACTTGTTCGTACAAAATGGTGCGGTGAATGTCCCAAGTGTGCATTTGCGTTTCTCATGTTTGCTGCCTATCTCCCGAAAGATACGGTTGTTAATCTGTTTGGAAAAAATATGATCGAAGACGAATCCTTAACGCCTCTGATCCGTGATCTTGGTGGTCGCGGAGGGTTAAAACCTTTCGAATGCGTGGGTACATTTGCAGAGGTGCAGGAAGCACTCAGACGTATTCAATTAAAAGGAGAATTTATAGTACCACAAAACATATGCATTTAATTGGAGTTGCTTTTTATAATTAGTAATCATTATTTTATTTATATGACCCTCACAGAATTAAAAGAATATAAACGGATATTAATTCTTGGCTATGGTAAGGAAGGAAGGTCGACTGAATTATTTTTAAAAAAAAATTATCCAGACGCTACCATTCTCATTGCCGATCAATCGGAAGGGCCAGGATATCTCGCAAAACAAAAAGAAGCTGATTTGGTGGTGAGATCGCCCAGTGTTCGAGTTGAGCTTTTGTCACAAAAATGGACTACTGCTACAAATATATTTTTTAATATGTTTCCCGGAAAAATAGTAGGAGTAACTGGTACCAAGGGCAAAAGTACAACGGCAAGTTTAACCTATGCAATGTTATCTTCAGAATACTCTGATGTCCGACTTGTGGGAAACATAGGGCGTCCAATGTTGGACGCATTAGACAGATCAACAGCGGATACTATTGCCGTAGTTGAACTTTCTAGTTATCAACTTACCGATTTATACGCTTCACCTCACATAAGTCTTGTAGTGAATTGGTTTCCGGAACATAAAGATTTTCATGGGTCGTTTGATGCATATAAACGCGCAAAACAAAACATTGTATTTTTTCAAAATGAACAAGACTATTTTATATTCGATCCAAACGATAAAGAAGTGTCGGGGTGGCAAACACTTACAAAGGCACATAAAATTCAGTACACAGAAGATTTTCCATTTGATGAACAGAAAATAAAATTGTTAGGCGCACATAATAAACGGAATATTCAAGGCGCACTCACTGTAGCTCGACTGTTACGTGTATCTGATAAAAATGCGGCAACTGCGCTGTATTCATTTCAGCCTCTGCCGCATCGATTGCAAAAAGTAGGCACTATTAATGAAATAACCTTTTACGATGATGCGATTTCTACCACCCCAGAGTCAACTATTGCAGCGTTAGACAGCCTAGGAAGAGTGGATGTTGTTTTATTGGGCGGACAAGATAGGGGATACGACTTTACCAAACTTGTTGAAAAACTTGTAGAAAAACAAGTGAGTGCAGTTGTACTTTTTCCTGAAACTGGCGGAAGAATTAAATTTGATATTCAAAAAAGAGAAGATTACGCACCCATATTGTTACAGACAGCGGATATGAACGAAGCCGTAGAATTTGGATACAAACACACCTCAAAGGGAGGAATTTGTCTATTGTCAACCGCTTCACCAAGTTATAGTCTTTGGAAAAATTTTGAAGAAAAAGGTGATCTATTCCAGAAAGCAGTGAGGCATCTAACTGAGGAGTCATGAAAAGAAAAAAAATATTAACAACGCTTTATATCCTACCAGTTCTTCTTTCGATAGCTGGGCTCTTTTTTGTTTTTGAAGCATCGTACATCCGTGCGTTTAACGATTTTGGAGATAGTTTTCACTACTTAAAAGTACAGGCAATGTGGATTTTATTAGGTTCAACCATTATGGTTGTTTTGTCTTTTTTAAATTACCACAAATGGTATTATTTTGCTTTTTATTTAATGCTTGGTGCACTTATTCTCCTTTTTTTAGTGCTCATCCCGGGACTCGGTACAAAAGTAGGTGGAGCACGGCGTTGGATTTTTGGTTTTCAACCATCCGAAGTTGCAAAATTTGCAACAATCATATATTTGTCATCATGGTTTCTTACCAAAGAGCGCAAACGGTTTTTTTCATTCGCAATATTATTGGGTTTGTTGATGTTTCTTATTCTACTTCAACCAGACATGGGTACTGCAACAGTAATATTTGGAATATGCGTTATTGTATATTTTTTGGCAGGAGTCGAGCTAAAATATCTCCTTTTTCTCATTCCTATAGCGGGTCTTAGTTTTGCCGCACTTGCACAAATCGCCCCATATCGATTGAGGCGCTTAATTGCATTTTTCGATCCCAACGCCGATCCATTAGGTATTACCTATCACATAAATCAGATTACAATCTCGCTTGCAAACGGAGGGTTTTTTGGACAGGGGTTTGGGGCGTCAAAACAAAAACATCTTTATCTTCCAGAAGCACATACAGATTCTATTTTCGCCATAGTTGGCGAGGAGCTTGGGTTTTTGGGAAGTACAATTTTTATCGGTACATTTATATTTCTCATTATTTATATTTTCCGGATCGCAGAAAAAGCACCCGATCGTTTTGGACGATTGCTTGCTGGAAGTATTTTCGGTTTTTTTGGACTGCAGACGATTGTAAATTTGGGTGCAATGGTTCATATTATTCCATTGACTGGTGTACCCCTCCCGTTTATTTCCTACGGAGGCACTAATTTATTATTGTGTTTTTCACTTATGGGAATCCTGTTAAATATTGCCAAACAGACAAGAATAGAGTAGAGTACTTATGCAATTCTTATGAAAAAAATTCTTGTTTGCGGTGGACATCCAACTCCCGCACTTTCGTTAGTTGATGAGTTATTGGCTACAAAAGAATTTGAAATTGTATTTGTAGGAAGAAAATACGCCATTGATTCTGAAAGAACACTCTCATACGAATATAAAGAGTGTCAACGCAGAAATGTTCGATTTATCGAGCTACACGCAGGGAAATTAACGCGTATTGCGACGCGATCTAGTTTAGTAAGCCTATTACGGTTTCCCATAGGGTTTATTGGTGCGGCACTCATCGTGCTTTTTGAAAAACCAAATCTCATAATGTCATTCGGGGGATATATAGCACTTCCCATTGCAGTATGGGGTAAACTTTTTTCAATTCAGGTATTTACCCATGAACAAACAATGAGAGCAGGGGCTGCAAATAAATGGATAGCTTTGTTATCCAAAAAGATATTTACTGCTTTTCAAAATGCACAGAGTCAATTTCCTCAAAATAAAACCATATGGGTTGGAAATCCAGTCCGTAGATCCGTATTCGCACAAAATCCATTATCTTTTACATGCGACGAACTAAAACCGTTGATATATGTTACAGGAGGTTCACTAGGATCACATAGTATAAATGCACACATTTTCAATATCATTGATAAGCTCGTTGTTCAGTTTACTGTGGTACATCAGTTAGGTGATATAAAAGAATACGGAGATTATGAAAAAGCCAAATCGTTATGTAAAAAAATTCAGTTAATTTATCCCAATAGGTATATCCCTCTTACTCATGTGGATGAAAAAGATATTGGGTCGCTCTATGCAAAGTCAGCGTTTATTATCGGCAGGGCAGGGGCGAATACTTTTTTTGAGTTAATTTTACTTCGTAAACCAGCTATATTTATTCCGCTTCCTTGGTCGGCAAATGGAGAACAAAAAACGCATGCACTCTTTTTTGAAGAAAATCACATCGGTACTTATTTTGATCAAAAAAAAACGAGCGATGAACTGTATGAAGCAGTAATTCATATGTTCTCTCACTTAAACTCATATCAAAGTCATTTTAAGTCATTACCACTTCAGTTTAAAAATGATGCAACTCAAAAACTTCTTCACGAAATACGTAGTGCGTTATAGTCTTTTTTATAGCGGATTGTTGATTGGTGTTGTCAGTATGGTTCTATTTCGAAATGTTTTTGTATATAAAACAATCGTCATACAGGGCGCCACTCCTGTCGATCGAGATCAGCTAACACGGATACTTCGGCATAAGTCAGTCTTTTTAAACCCCGCTAGTACTGTTGAATCATTGATAAAAACACAGCTTCCAGCCATAAAAGCTGTGAAAAGCGTTGTAACTCTACCGCAGTATTTAACAATTGAAATACAGTATAAAAAATCGGATGTTGCTGTTGCCACCGATCAGGGTTATTTGTATGTAGCAGAGGATGGTACGGTACTACGAAAAGATAGGGCGCACGATAAAAAAACACCCATTATCCAAAATAATTTCCCCATTTTACACAACGAATATCAAAGAAGTCAGAAACTCACCCTCACTCCCATTATGAAAGCTATTCAAGCTGTGAAGGTGCTTACAGGCGAGGGGCTTACTGTTGAATCTGTTGATATTGACAGCGTCGATGTGATAGCATGTAAAACAAGGACGGTTAAAGTTATATTTTCACAGACAAGAGATTTTGCATTGCAAACGCATGAAGTACGTCAGATTGTACGAAGATTGCGTTTGGGTGATTTAAAAGTTGCGACAATTGATCTTAGATTTGATAAACCAATTCTTAAAAAGGAGTAATACGCAGTATGAGTGACAGGATAATCACCGCTATCGATATTGGTAGTTCGAAAATTGCAACCATTGTTGGTATCGATACAAAAGATTCTGATGAACTTCGCATTGTTGGCTTTAACTCAACCCCATCACGAGGAATTAAAAAAGGATTAATAATTGATATCGATAAAGTATCAGAATCTATTGAAGAAAGTTTAGAGCGAGCGGAGCGTATGGTTGGTCAAAAAATAACTTCGGCTTATGTTTCAGTGGGTGGTCCGCATATTTCATCTCTAAACTCCAGAGGAGTTGTGGCGGTAGCACAGGCACATGGTGAAATCAGTCAAGAAGATGTAAATAGGGTGATTGAAGCTGCTCGCGCGATTTCATTATCGTCAACACGTCAGATCATTGAAGTAACGCCTCGTGATTTTATTGTCGATGGACAAGAGGGAATACGTAATCCAGTTGGTATGAGCGGAGTTCGGCTTGAAGTAGATACACACATTATTACTGCATCGCAGATTAATCTTAAAAATATCAGTCGCTGCATTGAGGATTTGGGAGTTCAAAATAGCGGGTTTCTTTTTGCTGGACTTGCATCTGCCGAATCAGTACTTACAGAAACTGAAAAAGAATTGGGAGTTGCCTGTGTTGATATTGGTGGGGGAAAAACCGATATATCGTTGTATGTCGATGGAGCGCTTTCCTATTCATCATCACTTCCAATAGGGGCACGACATATTACGAATGACATAGCCGTTGGATTGCGTGTCTCACTTGACTCTGCTGAAAAAATTAAACTCTTTTTAAGTCGTTACTTTAAACCATCAGATAGATCAAAAAAATTACCGGAAAAACTTCCTATGCATGAACTGGTTGTTCCAG
>CAZLSE010000010.1:0-25979 GCA_964562055.1 uncultured Gammaproteobacteria bacterium | reverse complement strand
AACTTGACGGATTTTCACCTAAAACAGTTATTGATGGGATAATCGCTCCACGTTTTGAAGAGCTGTATAAACTTATCGGTGAAGAAATAGTAAAAAGCTCGTATATGGAGCAAATTCCATCTGGACTCGTGGTCACAGGTGGCGGTGCTCATACAACCGGAATCATTGAAATGGGAAGAAAAGTAATCGGACTTCCTGTTCGCGTTGGTGTGCCGGGCGGAGTAACCGGGATTATAGATGAAATTCTTGATCCTCAGTTTGCGGCTACAGTTGGGCTTATTTTATATGGTCGATCACACGGTGGAGTAATTAAGGAGGGGTCATGGGCAGATATGGGCTCTATGTTTAAAGGCTTTTCAGGTGGCGTTTCATCAGATAAAATTAAAAATTTCTTTAAACAGTTTATTCCGTAAAAAGTCTGAAAGTATATTAAATCTATAAAGTCAAAAGAGCAATAATACTTTATGAACTTTATAAACTTTACAAACTTTTTAAACTATTAAGAATATGCTTATCAAACCCAGCGCAGGACAACCGGCTCGTATTAAAGTAATTGGCGTTGGTGGTGGAGGTGGAAACGCGCTTTCTTCAATGATTGGGGAAGGCGGCATAGCAGGTGTAGAGTTTGTAGCTGTAAATACAGATGCACAAGCACTTCTCCATAATAAAGCTGCAATTAAAGTACAAATTGGCGAACAAGTCACTAAAGGTCTTGGTTCGGGTGGTAATCCGGAAGTCGGCAGACAGGCGGCTGAGGAGTCTCGAGAAAGACTCAAAGAAGAAATAAGTGGAAGCGATATGGTATTTATTACCTGTGGCGAGGGCGGTGGAACTGGTACTGGCGCATCGCCTATTGTTGCCGAAGTTGCAAAAGAGTCTGGGGCACTTACGATTGCAGTGGTTACTCGCCCGTTTGATTTTGAAGGTTCACGAAGAAAATTTGCCGCTGATGACGGCATAATGAAGCTAAAGGAAAAGGTAGACACACTCATTGTGGTACCAAACCAGCGTATTTTACAGGTTGTCGATAGAAAAACTCCGGTGCTTGAAGCCTTTAAAAAAATTGACTCGGTTCTTCATCAAGGAGTAAAGGGTGTAGCAGAATTAATTACTGTTCCAGGCCTTATCAATGTTGATTTTGCAGATGTGCGCACCATCATGAGCAATGCGGGCACTGCCATAATGGGTGTTGGTACTGGTACCGGCGACAAAAGAGCACTTGCTGCAATCAAGATGGCTATTTCCTCGCCACTGCTTGATACCTCAATTGAGGGTGCTCGTGGCGTGTTATTTAATGTAATGGGAGGGCCAGATCTCACTATGGCAGAAATTGACGAGGCAGCCTCATTAATTACAAAATCGGTTGATCCCGACGCAGACATCATTTTTGGAGCGGTTATTGATGAGCAAATGATGGACCAAATAAAAGTTACTCTCGTAGCTACGAAGTTTGATGAATCTCGCATTAAACTTTTTAATTTCAAAAAAACACCAGAGTTTACCGAGCCGAAATTCGAAGAAAAAAAGGAGGTAATTGAAAAAGAGCTTAATGAACGGATTGATTTAGGGTCGACAGATGACATGATTGATGATGGGAATGAATTTGATATCCCGGCATTCTTGAGAAAAAAGTAATGCTATAATTAACTTCATGTTTAAACCTGTTTCGTCTACTCAACACTTTCCAGAAATGGAAAAGGCCCTGCTTGATAAGTGGTATTCAACCGGCATTATTTCAGAATATATTCATAAAAATGCTTCAGCCACAAAAACATTCTCGTTTTTAGATGGGCCAATAACTGCAAACAACCCGATGGGAGTACATCATGCATGGGGAAGGACGTATAAGGATATCTGGCAAAAATTTCACAATTTACAAGGCTTTCGTGAGCGGTTTCAAAGCGGTTTTGACTGCCAAGGATTGTGGGTAGAAGTTGAGGTAGAAAAGGAACTTGGACTCCGGTCAAAAAAAGACATTGAAAATCTCGTTCCAGGCGACCGTAACGCATCTATTGCCAAATTTGTACAGCTATGCAAAGACCGTGTGTATAAGTTTTCAAAAGTCCAAACAGAGCAATCGAAACGACTCGGCTATTTTATGGACTGGGACAACTCATATTTCACAATGAGTGATGAAAACAACTACATGATATGGCACTTTTTAAAAGTGTGTTATGAAAACGGTTGGATGTATAAAGGGCATGAGTCGGTTCCATGGTGTCCACGGTGTGAGACGGCCATTTCTCAACATGAGATGTTAACTGAGGATTACAAAGAAGTAGTTCATGACTCATTATTTATCGAAGTACCTATCGTTGGACGTTCAAACGAATATCTACTGTATTGGACTACAACTCCCTGGACGTTGCCTGCAAACATTGCCGTCGCAGTTGATGAGGAAATTGAATATTCACTTGTTGAAGGTGTTACAGGTAAATTATTTTGGGTAGCGAAAGACAGAGTTGAAGATATTTTTGGTAAAGACAAAAAGTCGGTAGTAAAAACTGTGAAAGGTAAAGAGCTGGTGGGGCTCAAATATAAAGGTCCATTTGATCATTTACCTGCGGTTAAAGAAGTTGGAGACAAACACCCACTTTTCCACACTGTGGTAGCAACTGATCCGCTTCTGATGCCAATATCTACCACCGAAGGCACAGGACTCGTACACACTGCAGTAAGTGCTGGTACTGAAGACTTCATGCTTGGGAAAATGCGAGGTCTTCCTATGATTCCGGTCATTGCGGATGACGCATCTTATCTTCAAGGTTTTGGTGAGTTTTCTGGAAAAAATGCAAAAAAACATCCAGAACTCATTATCGATTTTGTCAAATCTCATTTAGAGGGCGAATATTTCTTCAAAATGCTCCGCTATAAACACAGATATCCGGGCTGTTGGAGGTGTAAGTCCGAACTAGTCTGGAAAGTTGCTGACGAGTGGTATATAGGGATGGATATTCCAGCGGAAGGCAAAGACACAAGAACTTTTAGAGAGCGGATGATTGCGGTTGCAAAACAGATTAACTGGATTCCTTCATTTGGACTGGAAAGGGAACTTGATTGGTTGAACAACATGCACGACTGGCTTATCAGTAAAAAAAATAGATACTGGGGACTTGCACTTCCCATATACGAATGTGAATCATGCAAATCATTTGAGGTAGTTGGTTCAAAAGATGAACTTAAATCACGAGCCGTCAAGGGGTGGGATACATTTGATGGTAAATCTCCCCATAAGCCATTTATTGATCAGGTATCCATTGCATGTAAAACATGTAAATCAGAAATGCATCGCATCGATGATGTGGGTAATCCATGGCTTGATGCCGGTATTGTGGCTTATTCAACAATTGCAAAAGATAATGGAAAAAAACCTCTGTACCTCGAAGATAAAAAAACATGGGAAGAGTGGTTTCCTGTTGATTTTATTACTGAGTCATTTCCTGGTCAGTTTAAAAACTGGTTCTATGCGCTCATAGCCATGTCAACAGCACTTGAGGATAGGCCGCCATTTAAAACGGTGCTGGGATTTGCAACTTGTACAGGCGAAGATGGCCGACCAATGCATAAAAGTTGGGGAAACTATATTGAATTTAACGAAGGAGCTGAAAAAATTGGTGTAGATGTTATGAGGTGGATGTATGCCAGACAAAATCCTGCAGACAATCTGTTATTTGGATATAAACGTGCCGACGAAGTTCGGAGACAATTCTATCTCATGATTTGGAATATCTATAAATTTTTTGTAGATTATGCAAATCTTGAAAAAGTTTCTATTAAACCCGATGCAAAACCTGCCTCGGTACTTGATAAGTGGATATTGGCACGATTAACTAACTATATTTCAGTTGCAAAAAAGGCATATGAGTCATACGATGTCCAAACAGTCGCTCTTCAAGGTGAACTTTTCATTCAAGATGTTTCAACTTGGTTTATTCGAAGGAGCCGTGATCGCGTGTGGGTAAATTCGGAAAACGCAGATGACAAAACGTCATTTTATAACACCATGCATACAGTTTTGACTACATTTGCTGTAGTCGCTTCCCCTGTGATGCCCTTTATAACTGATGAAATAGTTACGAATCTTACATCGCAATCGTCAGTTCATTTGTGTGATTGGCCAATCTTACCAGATTATTCCGACGATAAACTCATTGGAGATATGGTACTGGTTCGTGCAATAGCCGAGACAGGGCATAGAGTTCGTAAAGAAAATAAACTAAAAGTACGACAACCTCTTGCAAAAGCTTTAATCACTCTTGGAAAGGGGAAAGAGTTTAGTGTCGAATCTAATCGTGAAGAATACACAAAACTCCTCCAATCAGAACTGAATGTAAAAAAAATTATATTTGAAGCATTAGAATCCGACGAAACAAAAGTTGTGTTTGACACCGTAATGACTGATGAACTTGTGTACGAGGGAAAACTGCGCGATCTTATTCGATCTATTCAAGAGATGCGAAAAAATCAATCAGTACGCACAGATCAAACAGTTAAACTTTCCATTCCTGAAGAGTTTATGAAGTCTACGGACGTCATTGCAAAAAAAGTCTTGGCAACGGACATAACGGAAGGTGAACTATGTATTCGCTCTTAATACCGGCTTCAGTTTTATGGATTTTTTCCATAATGAACCAGTTTGGCATTTCGAATCGATTGGGATTCACTCAGATTGGATATACGATTGCGGGAATATTGGTATTTTTTATTGTTAAAAGACTTGGTAGAAAGTTCATAATTGCCAATATCCAAACTATATTCTGGGTTTTTTTTGGACTTCTCATAATTACATTTTTAGTTGGTCTCGAAGTAAAGGGATCAAGGCGGTGGCTCGACCTTGGTCTTGTTAACTTTCAACCATCCGAGTTTCTCAAAATTTGGTACGTGGCATATCTTGCTCAGGCGCTCGCGGGCTTGAGAAAAAACAGTCTAACGCTCTCTTTTTACTTAACCCACCTGATAACAGTTGCATTGCCTGCGAGCATTGTGCTCTTCCAACCAGACTTAGGAAACGCCCTCGTATTTGGCGGAATTTTTTTTATCATGTTCATGTGCTCGAATGTACCCAAAAAGTATCTTTTCCACACGATTCTGGGAGGAGCTGCGGTCATGCCTTTCGTTTGGATATTTCTCCATGACTATCAAAAAAATCGTCTCATAAGTTTTTTTCAGCCGCAACAAGATTTGCAAGGAACTGCGTATAATATGATTCAGGCGGTGATTACCACAGGTTCAGGTGGATTTTTCGGAAAAGGTCTTGGGAGAGGAACACAGTCTCGATTATCTTTTTTACCCGAAAATCATACAGACTTTGCCTTTTCTTCGTTAGTTGAACAATTCGGCTTCATCGGGGGTCTAGTAGTAATTATTGCTGAGTTTGCGCTCATAGTACTTCTTTTACAGCGTGCGTATCGTTTTTTACAAAGCAATGACTCAGATTCCCAGTATAAGTATTATTATGCATTGGGATTAGCATCTATTCTTATCATACAAGTATTGGTCAACATAGGTATGAATTTGGGTATCCTGCCAATAGCGGGAATAGCCTTACCCTTTATCTCAGCAGGTGGCTCTATGTTTGTAGCGGTATGTATTGGTTTTGCCTTGGTAAAATCGTAATTGTAATTAGTGTTTGAAAATTTACCCTAAGTGCTTTATAATTACAGCTTATGAGTAAAGTTGCGGTGGTGAAAACTGGAGGAAAACAATACATTACCAAAGAGCAAGACTTTCTTGTGGTAGACAGGTTAGCCCTTGAAAAGGGAGCAGAATGTGAGCTTGAAGCGGTTGCAGTGTTTGATACTGAAGGTGAAGTTGAAGTTGGGATGCCGCTACTTGATAGAAAAGTGAAAGCTAAAGTTGTTGATCATGTTGCAGGCGATAAGGTGCGCATATCTCGCTTTAAGGCAAAAGTTCGCTACCGAAAGGTTAAAGGATTTCGACCAAAATATACAAAAATTCAAGTTCTCAGTATCTAACCTGATATCTGACATCTAATAACTTTAAACTAATATGGCACATACAAAAGCACAGAAAGCAGTAAAAGGAAATCGTGACTCTCATGCACGAAGGCTTGGTGTTAAACGATACGGAGGTCAATTAGTAGACTCAGGAAACATTATTATTCGTCAGCAGGGTACAAAATTTTGGGCGGGAGAAGGCACAATTCTTACGAATGACTTTACTATTCAAGCAGTAAAAAAAGGCAAGGTAACTTTCATCAAAAAACAAGGAAAGACGTACGTTACGGTAGCATAATTTCCTCCATTTTTTGTGTTAGAATGTTCACATGTCAGAAGAGCATCAGTTAATATTTGATCAAATAAAAAAGAATTCAGATTATTTTCAAAAAGCAAAACTTATTTCGTATTTGACTCAGCATCACAAGATTAAAATAAAAGACATCGCACACGAACTTCAGTTAAAGCCTTCTTATCTATGTCATATTATTCGACTCAATAAACTTCCTGAACTAATCATGGATGGTTACTATTCAGAACTTATTACCATAAGCCATTTGTTTGTTATATCGCTCCTTAAGTCACAGGAAGATATGAATTCTCTTTATGAGGAAGTATTGAGGGACAACTTAAGCGTAAAAGCGACAGAAGAACGAGTGAGACGCAAACTACACAAAGTTAGTTCGGATGGTGAATATGTGAGTGAAAAACATTCAAATGACACTCTTGTTTTCCTTGAGAACAAATATAATGCAAAGGCCAAGCTTATTCAAACCAGAATCAAGACGAAATTAATTATTGAATGGAGCGGCTCTCGTAAAGACAGGTACGAAACGGTTACATCTCTCCTCAAAACACTACTAGACAGTTAAGATAAGAGGGTTTATAAAACTGCGAAGGTTTGGCGGAATTGGATTTTCAATCGTACCCATTTTAGTAGGGGGGAAGTAGCGATAAAACACTTGGCCAATAACACTTTCCATTGGAATTGGTCCAAATTCACGGGAGTCAGAAGAACGTGGTCTATTATCTCCCATAATGAACAACATACCATCGGGCACCGTTGTTGCTTCACCATCTTTTGAAAAACCGCCTTCCCAGAGATTTGTTTTTGTTGCAATATAATCTTCCTTCAAAATTTGTCCATTCACATATACTTCACTATCTTTTATCATTACCTGATCTCCGGGAATACCAATAATTCTCTTGATATACTCAATATCGGGATTGTGTGGAGAGCGAAAAACCACAACATCCCCTCGTTGGTAGTCACGTATTTTGTAGGTCACTTTACTGGTAAAAATATAATCACCCGAATTAAAGGTTGGGTCCATAGACGCACCTTTCACTTGATTTGGCTGCATCACAAAAAGATATACAACAATAAATAAAGAACCCACGAAGACGATCGTCTCGAGGATATCCATTATGAAATTAAATATTCCCTTTACGATTCCAAGAAAATCTATATCAAGATCCATAAAAGTTATTGTACCATTTTTTAACCCCTAATGATTAACGACCAATAGGTGAAGTGTTGGAAAAAGACTAGTGATAGATTACAATAGGAAGTAGAAATTGGCTGTTTAGCTCAGCTGGCTAGAGCGTTGCATTCACATTGCAAAGGCCGGGGGTTCAAGTCCCTCAACAGCCACCCCATAAATCTTCATTGACTTATTGCAAACGATTTGCAATAATAACTACATGGACGATAGAAAAAACAGCCGAGTAACCGGTGTGCGTATGACAAAGCAAAAAAAGTGGATATTGGGAGCGTTATGCCACCATCCGCAGTCTGCTGAAGAACTATTTATAAAACTAAAAAAAGCTGGTCATAAACTTGACATTACTACCATTTATAGAAATTTAGAAGCTCTGGTTGCTGGAAATATTCTTTTTATGACGCGTTTTGCTGATGGAATATCGCGCTATGAGCTAAGTAAAGGAAAGGGTCACCATCACCACGCAGTGTGCGATGAGTGCGGGAAGATAGTTGATATTGAGCTTGATGAAGAATTCTTGATGGATCAGGTGAGGAAGATGACAAACTTTCATGTTGATAGACATATGCTTGAATTTTTTGGACGGTGCAACAACTGCAAATAATATGTCCATTTTACAAATTACATACGTATACAGATATGAATGTTTCTTTGCGGAGAGTAATAACACTTGTAGCGGTAGTGGGCGTGTTACTTGGGGGGTATTTTTTGTATCAAACACGTGAGAGTTCTAATAACGCACTAAAGCAGGTTGAGGTCGCTAATAAAGTGAGAGTTATCACTTCGTTTTATCCGTACACTTATTTAGTTGAGAAAGTTGGAAGTAAGTATGTAGAGGCTATTAGTCTCACGCCACCCGGATCTGAAGCTCATGATTTTGAGCCTACTGCGCGAGATATAGCGCTACTTGAGAGAAGTGCATTAGTAATAATAAACGGAGGAGGAGTAGAGTCGTACGAAATGAGTTTGCGACAGGCTTACAAGGGAAAGAAAACGTCAATCGTAGCGTTGGGTGAGCCTTATATTATTGGCCGTGACCCTCATGTATGGCTTGATCCAGTTATTATGGGAAAAATGGCGGGAGATCTCGCAGAGCTGTTAAGTGATATTGATACTGAACGAAAAAACGTATATATGGCAAATGCGAGCACTGTGCAAAAGGAGATGGAAATGCTCAACGATGCATATAAAAAGGCAACATTCAGATGTAGTAAAAACACGATATTTACGGCACATACTGCATTTGGGTATTTGGCATCTCGGTACGGGTTTACCCAGGTTGGAATTGCTGGTATCCATCCCGAAGAAGAACCAACTGCAAAAGAACTTGGTGAGATAACTGAGGAAGTTAAAAAGACAGGAGTAAAATATATACTTCTGGAAGAAATGGCACCTACAAAGTTTTCAGAGATTTTAGCGGATGAGGCCGGTGTTGAGCTTTTGGTGTTAAGTCCTATTGAGAGTATCACAGAATCAGAATTAGCAAATGGAGAGTCGTATACAACTAAACAAATGCAAAATGCGGCAACAATTAAAACCGCACTCGAATGTTTATGACAACACAAACAAAATCTGAACAAAATGCTATATCGTTAAAAAACATATCCTTTGGGTATGGAACTGAGCCGGTGCTCACAAATGTAAACTGTGAAATAAAAACAGGTGAATATGTAGCACTTGTTGGACACAATGGTAGCGGTAAGACCACCCTACTTCAACTTATCCTCGGTCTTCGGACACCTCATAAAGGAAAAATTACAATTTTTGGGCAAAAAACAACAAAATTTAAGTCATGGAGTTGGATAGGGTATGTGCCTCAGTATTCCCCTCTTCGAGCAGCTCAAACTCCCCTTCGTGTTGATGAAGTGGTAGGTATGGAAGTCACTAATGATGCGGCAGTATTAGAAGCACTAGAAGCAGTTGACATGAAGTCTAATGCGAGGAGTCTCGTAAAAGAACTGTCGGGAGGTCAACAGCAACGTGTATTTATCGCACGAGCGTTGGTCAAGCGACCACGTTTACTCATTCTTGATGAACCAACTGTTGGAGTTGATCAAACAACACAAGAAAAATTTTATGATTTACTTGACACATTCAATAAAAAATACGGAATGACAATTCTCCTTGTTTCGCATGACCTTCATACCGTATCTCATCGTGTGCAAAAAGTCATGCAGCTTGATCAGAAAATGTTCACCTATACCACAAATGATTGTTATGTAGATCATATTCACGAAAACCATGGAAAACATAATTAACTTATTTCAGTATGATTTTATGGTTCGCGCATTAATTGCCGGACTTATGATTGCTGCAGTTACCCCACTTATAGGCGGATTTCTTGTGGTAAAACAAATGTCAATAATGGCGGATGCCCTCGCACATGTCGCATTGGCAGGTGTTGCACTTGGATTATTTATTGGAAGTGATCCAACTTTCGTAACGCTTGCCACTACGCTCGTTGTCGCTATAACCATAGAATATCTTCGCAGAGGTGGCAAAATGTCAAATGATGTACTGCTTGCTATGTTGCTGCCGGGTGGTCTTGCTATTTCGCTGATTCTTGTTAGTCTTGCAAATGGGTTTAATGCGAATTTATCATCCTATTTATTCGGCTCTATAACTGCAGTAAACGAGAATGATTTATGGATTATGGGTGTGTTAAGTGTTGTGATAGTTGGTAGTGTTATCGGTTTATATCGTCAACTTCTCTATACTGCATTTGATGAAGTGAGCGCATTAGCAAGTGGGTTGCCGGTTTTTGCACTTAACAGTCTTCTAATGGTGCTTACTGCGCTTACGGTATCTGTCGCACTTCGCACCATCGGCGGACTGCTCGTGGGAGCGCTCATGATTATACCTGTTTCAACCGCCATGCTATTTGCCCGTGGGTTTAAATTAAGCTTACTTTACGGAGTCATTATTGCAGTGGCCGAAGTACTAGGTGGTCTTTTCGCATCATATTATCTCGATCTCCCCGCCGGCGCCACGATAGTTCTTATCTCGCTCCTTATTTATTTCTGCACTCGGTTTGTTTTCTCTTCAAAATAATTGTTTGAGATTTTACCATCTCACATAGCTTAGAAAATACAGGTGATTTACACCAATGTGGAAACGCAGTTAAATTAGGATACTTATCACAGAGCGGGGTCAAAGTTGGTGTGGGAATAGCTGTTGGTGTAGGGCGTAAATATGCTAACCCTCCGGTTATAGAATCAAAATCGAGAAGATACTCATCCCTTTTGTTGACCGTAGTTTGACCTGAAAAAGTTGTCCACGTATCATTATCTCGTCCTATTTGCCATGTATGGAACGTATATGATCCTGTGTCAGTCCCTGAAATAATTACCGAGTAAATACCGTTTACAGTATTTGTAAGATGTATATATGAATCACTTTCGACACTGTTGCCAGATGGGTCAGTAACCGTCATTGTTGCTGGAGATTTGAGAAACAAAAGAATTGCTGGAAATATAGGAGTCTGACTACCTTCGGGAATGCTAACCTGAGATAAATCATTTCCTAGATGTGTTAGTATTTTCTGAATAAAATCTTGGCGATAAATTGTTTCCCCATGATATGCCTTTGGTGAATAAAACGAAGAAACATTTGCACTTAAATGGGGAACGAGTCCATCTCCATCTTGATAAAGAACTTCAATAGGATGACCATCGGGGTAAAGATTTAAAAGTGTATCAGTTGATGTTCTTTCAGAAAGGACGTAGATAGTTTTAGTTTCGTAATTTGTGCCAGCAACACGACTCATTGTAGGGCGAGATGATAATATCGGGTAATTAGGAAGTGTATTGTTTATTAATTGCGATGAAACGTATGAACCATCTCTTCGCATAAGAAACGGATAAGTGGGTACAAGATCAAAAAGCACAGGTAAAAACCGTTGAATGGCATCTTTTTTAGATTCAAAAAGACCAGTATTAAGGCTAAGAATTATATTCTCAGCAAGCCAGACAAGCGAATTATCCCGTTCGATTTCACCAGCTGTAAGCGGTTTGTACGATTGAAGCGTACCTTTCAATGGCGCTGCAACCGAAACGACTTTTTTTATCGGACGAATATCTATATGATCAGAACCGTATACGTGTGCAATTACTCCCCCTAATGAGTGACCGATTATTTGAATTGGAGTATATTTATTTTTATTCCATAGATTTTTTTGAATAAATGAATCTAACTGATCTGAGGTTGAATGTATGGATTGTCTCCAGTCATAAGGATATAAAAAAAGATTGGTATTTTGCGAATATCCCAGCTGTTCGAGTGACGAAATAATTGCGCTATACTCAGTAACTATGGGATTTATAGTCCAGTCGTTCTGCGAAACTTTTTGATTGTGAAGTATGGCTTCTTTATTCCAAGAGGCAAACATACCTGGCACAATAACAACAGGATACTGCACCGAAATTTTATCTTGAGACATTAATCCAATTCCATTGTTCAAATCCCCATAAACCCATATATTATTATCTATTACAATCGGATTGGGATTACCCAGTCCTAATGAAATATCTTGGGCCGAACCCCACTGCGTTTGGCAACCTTTAAAGTCAGAAGTTTCAATAAATTGCAGCCCTCTTGGAGAATTAAAAAAAATAAAACTACTACCTTCAACATAAACGAAAGCTGGACCAGATCCCTCAGATATAATGGGGTTATTTGCGCACCGGGTCCAGTTTTCGCCATCTAAAGAGGTTGCAAGTCCCACATGCCACGAACCATTTCCGTTGCCTGCATAGAGTAAATAGAGATTATTATCTACCCTGAATACGTTAGGAGAACTTAATGAGTTTCCTTCCCAACCGCCCGTTGCTGAAAGAATCCGTTGAGCTTGAGCGGGATCAAAATTATTTTCAGTCTCGGCAGTGTTTTTCCAAATAGATATGTTTCCCCCATTGGAGGCGCCAAAATATAAGGAATAAGACCCATTTTCATACATTATGGACGGATCATGTGAATGAAGATTATTTGATACATTTAATACCTCTGTTGCATACCAGTCGATACCGTTTGATGATCGTGCAATAGCAATTTTTATCTGTCGTCCATCACTCGCACTAAACCACATACCATACCCATACGATTGTCTAATTGTTGAAGATTGAAAATATTGTATATGTTCCAACTTTGGAGTAATAATTGGATCATTTTGATACAGGTTGGGAGAATAACTCGCCAACGAAGGCGACACTATAAATAACGTTAAGAGGAGTAAAAGTATATGCATATATCAGAGTATGGGAATGGAGATTAGATTTGTGCAATGGTTTATATTCCACAATCTGTTATTTTTTGCTTATGTATAGCTCCAAAATACTTCCTTTATGGTTCATATTAAGAAATGGCACGAAAAGTTTAGCAAGACATAGATCAAAAATAAAATAGAAAACAGCTTTTTTTACTAATATGGAAATTTGTGACGATGGACTAAGTGATATTTCTTCGGGTTTTTTCAGATTTTTTGGTGGAACAGTGGCGGAACTATTATATTTTTTTATGATAGCTTTAATAATCCCCATAACGTGTTCACTATAACTGTACGTTTTAACAGTTAAGGCACGTTTGGTATCTTGTATAAGATACCGAAAAGAATAATGAGAAAAAATCCACGGATGTTCCGGAGCGAGCAGAAACGTATATTTTTTATTTTCCGCATAGAAAAGGTAACTGTCTAAATTGGGAGTTTCAACATAAAGCAATCCATCCGGTTTAAGTAACGTCAACAGTTCTCGAATATGATTTTTTGGATTTGCTACATGTTCAATTACATGAATTGATGTGACTACGTCAAATTTACGAAAATTTTGGGATCTCATGTATTCACGAGATGTACCAATAAATACCGGAATGTTAAATGTATCTATGGATGACTTTGCTAATATTCGTGAAGGCTCTATCCCGTAAACTTGTGTTAATGATTGTTGAGCGCAATCAAGGAAAAATCCATAGCCTGATCCCACATCGCATAAAGATATATGCGCACCCTTTTTGTTAATAATGTTTTGCAAAATTATTCGTGCCCGTTTTCGTATTATGTGTTCGTTCAGTAACCCGTCTACATAATGAAAGTGTTTTTGATAATATGCAGTAAGTTTTTTTTGAGTGATACTCGGATTAGTAAAAAGTGTTTTGCAGTTTCTACATGTATAGTAACGATACATTTTAAGAGTTGTAAAGTACTGCACACTAGAATATGAGCAAATTGGACAATGTAAAACAGACATGGTGCCATGCTATGTCAAAATGCATTTTTTGTCTGTAGTTTATAAACCACAATATTCAAATTTATATTGTTATGACGTGAAAATTTTTATATTATCGGCATATATCTAATTATTTAAATAATTAGATGAAGAAATTATGAAATGTGAAGTATGTACAAAATCGGGTAATAACGCTTCTGTCGTTTCGCCCTTATTGGTAGTTCATGGAGTTCAAATTTATAAGTGCGAAACTTGTGGGCTTGGGTTTGTTGCAAAAAACACTCCTCGTTTATCTACACATTCCATCTATTCATTTACGGATTATGACTCAAGGAAGGAACAATTTGTAAAACGGTACAAAAAAATAGTCACAAGAATAAATGAAATATTTGATGGAAAAACCAATAGAAACAGAATAAAAATTCTTGAAATTGGCGCAGGATTTGGGTTGTTGTCAAAAATGTTATCTGATGAGGAGTACAACGTAACCGCACTTGACCCATTGCTATTCCCCACTTATACAAAAGCTACAAAAGTGAAGTTTATACAAACGTCATTACGTGAGTATGCCAAAACAAAAACACAAAAATATAACTGCATCATCCTTTTTGATGTGTTAGAACACGTAGACAATCTGGAAACCACGCTTAACGAAATACGCAGATTACTTATGCATGATGGCATAATTGTCATTCAAACGCCTAATTATGCGAGCTTAATGCGCTATATGAGCAAGGATTGGTCGTGGTGGATGGTTGAAGACCATAGATATTTTTTCACAAAAAATTCACTGCTTAAGCTCCTTAATCAAGCCAGATTTTCATTGTTGTCCTATTTAAGTTATGAAGACTGGGAGGACTTTTCAAAAAATCTTGATGGGTGGGTGACGGGAATAACTAATGAAGTGATCCGAAAAATCTTTAAATTAGGAATATATATATGTGCGTATATCCTGCGATTCTTTCTCTCACCAGTTCGATCAATGGGTATTGGCGGGCTTCATGTAGTTTTCGCTCAAAAAATCTAAACAAAAGTCATCCGTGGCGAAATGGTATTCAAAGGCGTATAATTGCGTGAACAATATGCATCTGTCACTTAGAGCAATTCAGATTGCAAGCATGCTCTATATTGAGGTGCCCATAAGCATCTTTCTACTAGGATGGGTAAACCCTCTGATTAGTATTCCAACCACATTGCTACTTTTAATTCAATTTTTATTTTTTGTGCGCGATACACGAACTTTGCACAAAAAGGTTTTCCTGACAAGTCGACAACTTTTTCTAATTGTTCTAGTGGCAGTTATCTGGGTTATGCTGTCTGCTGCAGGTCATAGAGGCATCACTGCCGGAGATTATTTTAAGCATAACGCACTACTTAATGATCTTATTCAAAATCCCTGGCCAGTTCAGTATATTGTTGCTGAATCTCTACAAAAAGTAATGCTTGTTTACTATTCCGCCTATTATTTACCAGCTGCAGTGGTGGGAAAGTTGCTTGGTTGGGGATGGGCAAATATTGTTATTGGAATGTGGACATTCACTGGAGTTATGATAGTTGCCTCTTGGTTTATATTCTATTTTCCAAAAAAATCTTTCCACTCTTTTTTGCTATTCATATTCATGAGCGGTCTTGATGGCTTCGGTAGAATGATATTATTTCATAAAACTGGTATGAATCCGGACTGGGAATGGTGGGCAGGTGAATGGCAATATTCAGGTGTAACAACGCTATTGTTTCATGTTCCCCAACATGCACTAGGTGCATGGATATTTATATCTTTTCTCATCAGTAGTAAAAGAGAGATACTAACACTGTATTCATCGCTCATCTTGTGGTCACCCTTTGTGTGGATTGGCAGCCTTCCCTTTGTGCTTTATCAATGGTTTCAAAAAAGAATACGAATTACGCTTTTCGACAGTTTAGTAGGTATTTTTATTGCACTTATTTGCGGTTCTTATTTAGCAAGTTCCATGTATGCAGGTGGAAATAGTGAGACCTCTGGACAGTGGCTGTGGCAAAGACTGCCATTATTGCAAAGCTTATCTCTTGTCCGTCTCTTCTTTTTTTATTTTTTTGAATTTGTACTATGCTTTGTCATAATAAGTAAGGTGAAACAATTTTTTCAGAAAAATGTTGGTTTTCTCACTGTTGCTCTTACGCTACTTTTATTCATCCCGTGGTATCGACTTGGATTGCTCAACGATTTTGCAATGAGATCTTCAATTCCGGCCTTATTCGTATTGACGCTCTATGCAGTATATGCTTTTCTGAAAAGCAAAAAATATACCCGCTATATTGTTTATGCATTTATAATTATCATGAGTATTTATCCGTTGATTCTTATGCATAACGGTGCAGTTCATCTAACCGACAGTTCACCTCAGCTTACTCTTTCAAATTTAGACACCCCTCAGGTACGAATGCAGTATTTGGGAAAATCTCAATCGGTTTTTACTTCGGTATTTAGTAAGGACCAACAAAAGACAGCGGGCATTATATATTTAAAGTAGCACGATATGCATATATCAGTACTGATCATAACTAAAAATGCAGAAGACACAATTGAAAAGACTGTGCGATCGGTACTTCCTTTAACTCAATCCATAATTATTATTGACGATTATTCAACTGATAAAACAAAGCAAATTGCACTCACATACAACTGTCGCATATATCTTCATCACGCTTTCGATCTTGGTATTCAAAGGGAATATGCCTTGTCACTCGTAGACACTGAGTGGGTTCTTATTCTTGATGCGGATGAATGTCTTACACCTGAGCTAGTAGCCGAAATTAAAAGTGCAATAGAAAAAGAGGAGTACCAAGGCTATTATGTTCAGTTAAGAAACCACTTATTTGGTAAAGCCCTGATGCATGGTGAATTACATAGGAAATTGATTCTCTTCAAAACCGCATTGGCAACTATTCACCCATCGCCGGTACATGAAGCATATCTTGTCGAAGGAAAAAAGGGTGTTTTGAAGCATGCTATCTGCCACTATTCGTATAGGAGCGTTACGCAGATGTATCGCAAATTTATTGATTATGCACATAGACAAGCGTTGATATTTAAAAAAAATAAAACGCCTTATGGGTTAAAAGAAATCTTCATCAATCCCATTCATATGTTTTTTGCCAGATATTTCTTTGATGGGGGTTGGCGAGACGGTGTTTTTATACGGCTCCCCCTTGATGTCGGCTTTGCACTAATGGAGTTTTTATCATATATCTTTATTCCATTCGTGCGTCCAAAAGTGAGAGTGGCACTCGACTCTGGAGCGTATTTTCGTGAGGGGATTGTAAAAAGTGGGATCGATCGGTTACTCCAGGGTATTGACCAATATCACTCAGATTCATACGAATATTATTGGTTTGGTTTTCATTCTGCGTCAGAACGGCGTCTATTTCCGTGGTTTTTTTCTCAGTTTTGGCTTCCCTTGGCTGTACTAATTAATAGATGTGATGTATTTTTAGGCACATCAGGTACCATACCTGCTTTACTGCGTTTTTTTCGTATCAGAAAAATCGTCTTTATCCACGATTTTGGATTTTTTAAACACCCGGAAAAATATAAAGGATCAGCTCTAAAACTCAAAATTCAAACAGACAACTCAATTCATATTGCTGACAGAATAATTGTTTTTCATAAAACGCTATACGACGAATGTATTGAGCGATATCCGCAGTATGCGCATAAAGTAAGGGTAATAAACGCAGGAGCAGACCACCTTGAAAATCTTCATCCCCTTCCCATTTTCATACAAAAAAAGAAACCTCTCATTTTATATGTGGGAGTAGTGAAACCGATAAAAAGGTTAGAGTTGATACTTGATGCGGTTGGAGATAAATACTTAGTTGTGGCGGGTCCAAAGGAAAAATCATATGCGCAGGAAATTAAACTACACACTAAAGAAAACGTTCAGCGTCTGGAAAATTTTAATGATGCACAACTGAAATGGCTTTATAAGAAAGCAGATATCATGGTATATGCATCTGCACAGGAAGGTTTTTGTTATCCCGTGCTTGAGGCATTGCTTGAAGGTGTTACCGTTATCGCATTTAGACTGCCTCTTTTTGAAGATTATCAACGGTTCTTTCCCCATCTTTACTTAGTGGATTCGGTAAGTGAAATGAAAAAGCTGCTTGATAAAAAATATCCAAGAACAATTGTTGCAAGTCACTCGCATCCACTGCGGTGGAGCAGATTTCATGAGGAACTCTCTCAAGAGATGCGTTCAACAGAAATTAGCGGACCTACCCTTAATCAAACAAACGAATGTCGCATAAGTTTTATTTGCGTTTTATATAAAACTGAACGATCTGATATTGAGCGAATTCGAAAAGAAATTGCTGCAATGGGAATAAAAAATTACCATGTGTATTTAGTTGATAATACAAAAGGTGGTCGGGGTTATGCTGCCGGTATTAACGTAGGCATACGCTTAGGGCTTAAAAACGGGTGTGATTATTTTGTTGCGTTAAATCCGGATATATCGTTTGGAAATTTGAATAAGAATAATTTTATGCGACTTATGGGCGCGTTTGATGTATGGGGTTTTGCTATGAGGCAAGATAAACTACTATATTACGGTGGTGAAATCGATAGGTGGCGCTTAAGCGGTGGATTAACTCAGGTCAAACCATCGTCCCCATTACAATCGGTAGATTTCGTTTCAGGCTCAGTGTTGGGATTCTCTCGGGATGTTGTTGAAAAAGTTGGTCTGTGGGATGAGTCGTATTTTATGTATTACGAAGATGTAGACTACTGTGAACGTGCTCGTCGAGCTGGATTTAGGGTCGGAATCGATACGGAAAATGCGTATGATCATTTTGAAATTTCAAAAAAGAATGAACAAAAAAAGAGATGGATTGCCAAAAGCAGATGGCGATTTTTTTGGAAGTATGCAAACGTACGACAAAAAATTCGTGAGATTGTAAGACTGCCTAAAACTATTCTTGAACAAAATGTATGAACGTAGCATTTATTAGAGGAAAATATTTTAATAATTTTGAAGGTCAGAATTATGATTTTAGACGTTTTGCTGATGTGCATTTTGTTGCGTATTCATCATTACGTCCTATTGACAGCAACGTCAATTTCAATTTAATAAAACTGCCCAGTCTTGCAGATTTGGGTGTATCTGCTCATATAGGAAGGGCACTATCATTTGTTGCAAATAGATCTATAGGCGATATCCAGGTGTTATTTGGTCTTGAGCGACGTGTTACCGGTGCCGATATTGTTCACACAGCAGACGCACATTACTACTATAGTTATCAAGCAGCACTCCTTCGTAAGCAAAGAAAGATAGGAGCATTAATTTCGACTTCGTGGGAAACAATCCCCTTTAACAATGAAGGCACCTTACAAAAAAAGAAGCGAAAATATTTTGTAATGAAGCATACAGATCTTTTTATATGTCACACACTAAAAGCACGCAATACACTTATTGCTGAGGGTGTAAAAACTTCAAAAATTAAAGTACTAAGATTAGGGGTAAATACAGACGTTTTTAGACCAGCATTAAAGTACCCCAAAGATCCAGTTCAAATTTTATTTGTTGGAAGACTTGTTAAGGAAAAGGGAATTCTTGAAGTATACAATGCATTTCGTGCCATTAAAAATGAAATAAAAAATCAATCTACACTTCTTATTGTGGGAGATGGTCCGCTTCGATCATATGTAACAAAATGTATTAAAAAAGACGGTCTTGGAAATGTTGTCCGCTTCGAAAATAGAAAGTATGCAGAAATGCCAGAAGTGTACAGACAATCTTCCTTCCTTATCGCCCCTTCACAAAAACATCCTACATGGGAAGAACAGTATGGCATGGTTTTTATTGAAGCAATGGCCTCGGGACTACCCATAATTACAACGCGTACTGGTGCAATTGAGGAAGTTGTGGGTCCGAGTGGAATATACGTAACAGAAAATGCACAATATGAGATTTCAGAAGCGATGAAATTATTGATTGTGGATTTTTCCAGAAGACAAAAAAATGGTACAATGGGTAGGGATCGAGCAATAAAACATTTTAACGCACACAAGTTTTCTGAGAATATCTATATGCTTTACCAAAGCTTACAACCAACAAAACCATGAATATTACAGGAGTAATACTCGCACGTAATGAAGAAAGTAAAATTAAAACCGCACTTGAGTCGCTTCGATTTTGCGATGAATTGCTGGTATTTGATGATGGTTCTACCGATTCAACTCAAAAAATTGCGAAAGAATGTAATGCAAAGATAATCGAGTTTCCAGTATCTAAAAGCTTCGCAAATGCTCGAAACGAAGCAATGAAGCTTGCTTCTCATGAATGGATTTTTTTTCTTGATGCTGATGAAACTGTAACCCCGGAGCTAATGCGTGAAATTCAGCAGTGTGATAGGAGTAAAGATGCGTATGTAATCCCCCGCAGAGATTTTTTTTGGAATACCGAATTACGGTGGGGCGAAACAAGAACAGCTCGAACTAAGGGGATTGTGCGACTTGTAAAAAAAGGAAGAGGATCATGGGTAGGATTCGTACACGAAGTATTTGCTTGTTTCGGACATGAAGGAAAATTATCCGGGTTTATAAATCATCACCCTCATCAAAGTATTGCAGAATTTGTGCGTGATATTAACGCTTATTCCACACTTCGCGTACGAGAGATACATAAAAAATCTAGTATCGTCTCCACACTCGAACTTGTTTTGTATCCTTTTGGTAAATTTATCTATACGTATTTTATAAAGTTAGGATGTTTAGATGGTCCCGCTGGATTTGTTTATTCGTTTATAATGGCATTTCATTCTTTTTTAGTACGCTCAAAATTAATTACACTCTATGATTGAACGATTACTCGCTACCGTAATAGCAACTAGTATATTATTTGGTCAGCTAGGTAGATTAGAATTTGGAGGTAGACTGGTAAATGTTTATGTCCACGAACTAGGCATGACGGTCTGGCTTGCAGTTCAACTTCTTCGATTTAGATTAGGAGTATTACGCAACACATTACAGATATCCGCACTTTTTTACTTTGTAATTTGGTTATGCGTCGGGTTTATTGCTACATCGCCTCAATTTACTCTTACACAAAACATAGTTTCAGCTCTTTATCCTTTGAGATTCATCTTGTATGCCCTTTTCGGAGGATCATTTGTAGTTTGGATGGGGGAAAACACTGCCCACAGAGAATTCAGTTTAAACTTGCTGTATACGTTTAGCATAGTGTTAGTTGCGATTTCGGTGTTGCAATATCTTTTTGTAAAAGATTTATGGAGCATGTATGCATTTGGATGGGATCCGCATCAATTTCGGGTATTTGCCACCTATTTAGATGTTTATGTTGCAGCGGCAATATTAGGCGTACTTACTTTGTTTTGGGTGAGTCAAAAAAAATATGTTCTCGCGGGTGCTTTACTTTGTTGTCTCGCATTAACATTTTCACGGTCTGCTTATATTGCGTTATTTATGGCTACTATTACGTATGCAATTGTGCACAAAACATATAAGGTGGCAGGTGGTATTCTTTTGGCATTCTTGATTTTAGTATTCATTATTCCAAAACAATGGGGTGAAGGTGTTAATTTACTTCGTACCTCTACTATTCAATCTCGCATTTCTGATGCATCACTGGGAATGCGTATTTGGAAAGCGGCACCTCTCGAAGGTCATGGTTACAACCATATTCGCTATGTAAAGGAACAAATGGGACTTCTCCATTTAGATGATCGTTCACACTCGGCTGCTTCATTTCATTCTAGTTATTTAATTATTCTTGTTGCAACAGGCATAATAGGCTTAACACTATTTGTCTGGACCATGTACTCAATCTTTCATCACACATATGCAGCTATGTATGGAGTTTTCTTAGGTGTAATGGCCTTATTTGATAATGTGTTACTATACGGCATGGTAGTGATAATTACCATGTTTGTGGTGGAGCTTAGTCGTCCTTGGAGTAAGTCACGGTGAGAGATTTTTTTTCTTGATTACCTACAATATCTTCGGCTGTTACTTCAATTTTGTTTTCTCCTTCCTTTAATCTGAATAAGGTTGTAAACTTACCCTCAGCATCTACGACTATTGGCTGATTATTGATCCGAATCGTAACTTCCCGATCGGTGCTGCCAGTTATCCGAATATCCTCTTTATTCGTGCGAGCGTTTTCGCCCGGTTCTGACACCTCAAGTTTAGGTTTTTCATCCTTAAAGACAATATCGAACTCTTGGGTCTTTTCGGTTTTTTTAGTTTTTGAAGATTTCGCGATGAAGTACAACGTATTGCTCCCTTTTTCAAGACCTTGAACTTCAGAGATAAATGTGTCAGAGATAGTTATTTCATCCCGTTTTTCGTCGTTGAGATAGATTTCTAAACTATCAAATGAAAGTGCGCTTCCTGAAAAAAGTATGGAAGAACTACTTGTAGCTGACGGTATTGGGTCGATATTTATTGCACTTAGTTGTTCTGTTTGTCTGACTTGTGATTCAGTATTCTCACCTTTTGTGAGTTGATTGATAAATAGGGTAAATGACACTAAAAGTTTAATTCCGGAGGTAAAAAAAAACACAATTCCAGCAATAACAAGGACAACGCCTACCAGTATGCGCTGTCTATTTTGTTTTTTGGAATGTTGCTCGAGTCGTGTCATAGAGATATTATACTAGGAGTGAGCCGAAGATCGGACTTGAACCGACAACCTACTGTTTACGATACAGTTGCTCTACCAATTGAGCTACTTCGGCAGGGTAATTCTTAATCACCTATTTTATCATGGTATAACCACGAAATGTCCTTTACCGCATATGCCTGGATGGCTACATTTATTTACGGAATAGAAACAATCATAATAAAACTTTCAAGTAAATATGCAATAAAAAATCCATAGCTCTTTAATATTTTATGGAATGTACTGTTTGTAGTATTTATGATGCCGGTGTATATGACACAGCAAATAACTGTACCTACACGGTGGGATACGCTTCTGGTAACATCACTATTGTCTGCTGTGTGCTGTGTTCTATTCATGATTACTACCTAACGACTAGATGTGTCGGTATTGTCTCCGCTTTACAATGTACGCACAGGGTTAAATGTACTTTTTGCTGCACTTTTGTTGGGAGAAGTCATGAATTCAACACAGGTAATGCTTGTAGGTATCATCATAGTGATGGGATTCTTAGTTACAATAGATGAAAATACTTCAATTCGGTCGTTTTTTCGGAAAGATATTATCCTTGCAATGGTATTTATGTTGTTACTTGCTTTATATACGGTCTTTTTGAAAAAGACTATTCTTGAATTGGGTTACTGGAATGCCACAGTATGGGTCGCTATTCTTAATCTTGCCTTCTCGCTGCCAACCTATCCAAAATTCGCTTCAGATATAAAAACACTTCAAAAAAACAGTTAATTCCCGTTGTAATTGTGACTGTAACAAGTACAATTGCATATTTAATTGCAAATAAAGCATACGAATCAAACGTGGGGATAACGAGCGTAATCATGACATTTCCTGCGACAATGACCATAGCTTTTACACTTACCATGATATGGCCCAAGCTTCTTGAACGACACACGATGAAAGTATATGCATTACGGTTTGCAGCAACTGCAATAATGTTTATGTGTGCTGTGCAACTTACTCTATCTTCTACTGTGCCAGCTAAAGCAATACGTGTAGATAAAACAGAAACGACTACCGTAACACATGTCATCGCACACCCAAAAGTGCATGAGAAAAAAGTGACCATCGACCTTGGAAAAACAGCTCTTGACGTTTTGACTGCTCAAGCGACAATTACAACTAAAAAATCATCATACGGCATATTGGTTGAATCGATTAACGGATATGTGAACGGAACCGATAACAAATTTTGGACATATATGGTCAACGGGAAAGGTGCACCAGTTGGAGCGGGTGAGTACAAAGTGCAAAACGGTGATATAATTGAATGGAATCTTACCTCATATGAATAAACTATACATTGGACTCATTATTGTTGCAGCTGTATTATTTCGCATTTTTCCACATGCTTCAAACCTAGTACCTGTCGGGGCGATTGCTCTTTTTGCGGGGTATGGAATAAAAAATAAATGGTGAATCGCCATTCCTGTGGTAATAATGACAATAAGCGATTTTTTTTATAGGGTATCACGATACTATGAGGTTTGTGTATGGAAGCTATATTGCTATCGCGCTTTTGGGTAGGGTATTTACGTCAAGATTATCGCTCCCCACAGTAGTTTTACTGTCAATTGCATCTTCTGTTCTTTTTTATATCGTAACCAATTTTGGAGTTTGGTTTATGGGCACGATGTATACAAAAGACGTTTCGGGATTAATGCAAAGCTATGTGTATGCTATCCCATTTTTTAGAGCAACTCTTGTAAGGGACATGCTGTTTAATGGGGTGATTTATGCTGGATATATACACTTTTTCAGAACGACAAAGTCACATAACAGGCTGATCTGACTTGCACCATTCATTTTATTTGATATACTATAAGGCATGGCAGTACTACCGGCACGACAAACACTGTTTTTTCATCGAAAAACACCTGACTATTTGTTCGATCTAAGTAAAGCGGTTCAAACAGTTGATAATATATTTGCTGTTCGAACTGGAATGGATACTGGTAGATGGGCGGTTAATCCGTTTCAAGTGGGAGTAGGTAAGTTGCCAGGTGCACTAATTCAACGAGATGAAACGATAAAAAAAGAAGATTACGAAACGGTTCATTCCTTTGTGATTACCGCTAGTGAAAAATTAGTTGAAGCACTTGGAGAAAAAATGCACGTATGGATAGAAGCGTCGGTACCTGATCCAGCACATAGGGCCGAAGGAGGACACATGCCAACTCGAGATCTTGTAGCACTTCGTGACTATAACCCCAATAATTATCCTGATTCGCGAGTAATTGGCATGGCAACTATGCTTAACGGGCAAGAACTTACCGAAGCAGAACGTGCCATACTACTAGACAACATGATCGTTTTTAGGGAAACACAAGGCGATATTTTATCTGAAGATAATGTCTTTGCATTCGAACCTGTACATTTAGGCAAGACTGCAACGAGTCTTATACGCAGAAAGCTAAAGCAAGAAAATAGAATTCCTGAACTTACGCTTATAGAAACAAAACTTGCCACTCTTGGGCGCTTTGATGAGTTAACGACATCGCTTGATCTTGGGGCTGCCGCTAAGAAATAATTTGATTATTTTCGCGTGATCAAAGGCAAGATTGACGGGTAAATTGGTAAGCGGGAACCATCCAATATCTACGGCATCATCTCCAGGTTTTATTTTTTCAGAATCTACTTCAATATGATAGGTAATGGTAATTACCTGTTTGGGGTGACGATTTGGACTACTATGAACGGTAAAAAAGGAAACTGTCTTTGCAGTTAGCCCCGTTTCTTCTTTCAGTTCCCGTACAACCGCTTCCTCAGCTGACTCGTCCCAGCCTACAATACCACCTGACAACCCCCACTTGCCCTTTTCAGGTTCAACTCCCCGCTTTATAAAAAGTATTTTACCTTTATGAACTACAAGTGCGTCAACCGAAACTCCTCGGTTGTCATATCTTTTACAAACAGTGCACTGTTCGTGATTGATTGTGGAATTGCTCATTTCTTTAACATACCGATCCAAGTCGATTTTTGTAACTATTGATAACGGTGAAGGAAGATTATTGGTGGAAAACCACCCAATTGCATCGCATTTGGTAGGTTCCATAATACGCGGTGTTTGTCCGGGTTTAATTTGAACGGTAAACAAGGTAGGTACCCAGTGCTGATGTTCGTTTGGAATGAGGTGGTTCACTGCTGGCCATTGTTTTACTATCTCAATCTCAACGCCATATTCTTCTTTTACCTCTCGTTTAACTGCGTCTTCAAGCGTCTCGCCAAACTCAACACTGCCGCCGGGTATCTCCCAAAAACCTTTTTCATTTTTGCAGTTTTGGCTTCGCTTGGTAATAAAAATCTCTCCCTTATTATTAATCATGAGTGCACCGACCGCAACGCCAATGTAGTCTATTCCCTGTTTCATTGTTCCTACTATATCAGAAAAACCACATCTAATTATTTAAATAATTAGATATAGGCTCTGTAATCGTGTTAGACTTGGGGTTATATGAACACTTTTGGAGTCAACCCCAAAGCGAATGAAAATAACATAGTGGTGGTAAATGACACGATGCAAAAGAATTATGTATATGTGTTAAATGAACCAATAGGCGAACATTTTGATCCCGAATTTAAACCCGAACTTACGCCAAAAGAAATGCTTGCTCTCGGCGTATTTGG
>CAZLSE010000009.1:1037-36889 GCA_964562055.1 uncultured Gammaproteobacteria bacterium | reverse complement strand
CTGTATTGTCAAGAAGCAGTACCTATTCTACCAACCGAATTTGAAACGGTGTCCAACTGGACTTAAGGCATATAAAGTCCCTAATTGGATCTTCTTATCAATCCGTTCTTGGGGTTCGAACCGATTCGGTATGTCGTCTACCACACTTTTAACCTCTTTCATATATTGAAATGGCAAAAGCAGATCAGGATAAAAAAATACAACGCTGCACAAGAGTGGGTTAGGGCGGTAAATTATAAAAAATCATTTGGATACTGGGATTTCAAAGTTATAAAAGATACGAATAATTTATTTAGACTTATGCTTCTAAAAGATGTAAGGAAATAAAATTAATTCAACAATTTACAATATGAATTGTAAAAAAAAGGATTAAAGCAAAAAAATTCGAAGTAATCTACGGGTGTATATAGAACCAATAACAATTGAGGAAAAAATAGCACAAGAAAAAATGTTAGAGGAAATCTACTTCCCTATTTTTGATGAAATATGAAAAGAAATAACTAATAAAAAATCAGCTTAAAACCAGGAATTCAAAACTTCTTGATATAATTTCTATATTATGACCACATATATTCTCCATGGAGGTAGGACAAAGATAGATTCTGCAAATAACGAATTATTCTTTAAGCAATACACAGATTTAGTACAAAAGGATACTGTAAAAATCTTACTTTGTTACTTTGCACGAGAAAAGAAAGAATGGGAGGGACTATTTGAAAATGATAAGGGAAAGATTCTCAAACAAACAACAAAAAAAGTGGAAGTCAACATTGTTGATACAGTTGAGTTTTTGATGAGACAACTAAAAGAAGCAGATGTCGTCTATTTTTCTGGCGGAGAAGAAGAATTTCTTAGACCATATCTAAAACAGTTAAGTTTCCTTAAAGATGCATTACGCAATAAGATATTCATTGGGAGTTCGATGGGATCTTTTCTTGCGGCAAAGAATTATGTTCTCTCGCTAAGTGATCAAAATGAAGATACGGTCTATGAAGGATTAGGATTAGCTCCATACAATATACTCTGCCATTGGAATATTGAAAAAAATAGAGAGATAAAAATCAACATGTTAAAAGAAAAGGATTCTCAGATTGAAACACTGCTTATTGAGGAAGAGAAGTTCGAAAAGATAATCGTTTAGAGTTTCAATTAGCACATCTTCATATTACCTCGGCCTAGGATAAACTGATTTTATTAAACTAATTTTGAGCATAAAAAGTTCTAATATACTTCATGAGTTTAAACCCATGAAAAAAGACACTGAAAGGGTGTCTTTTTTGTGGATTAGGAGGGATGAGAAGTTTACCCTGAGCGGAGTCGAAGGGAATCCCTTCCCCTGGATTTAGGATATGAGAAACACAAAATACTGTTTTAGCTCCTCGTAACAATATCTAAAGGTTCGAACCTAGTTGAGGATATTAATTATATCCATATCTTTTTATATACCACGTCTTCACAAATTGAGTAAGGGTTACATAGCACACGAGTATTACGAATAGAATCGGCCAATACATAAGGGGGAGCCTGGTAAATCCAAGCATTGGCGCAATCGGAGAGAAAGTAAGTAGAATGCCAATACTTACAACAGAGAAAGTCATAATAAGAAGCGGAATACTAGCCATGGTTTGTATAAATGGTATTTTCCTGCTACGTATAACATGAACAATCATTGTTTGAGTCATAAGCGATTCTACAAACCATCCTGTCTGAAAAAGACTGGGGTTATGCCATGCATTAAATATAAAAAGCATAGTAAAGTATGTCACATAGTCAAAAATAGAGCTTAAAGGACCAATAAAAATCATAAATCTTTGGATATCTACTATATTCCATTTGCGAGGTTTCTCAAGATATTCGGCATCGACCTTATCTGTGGGAATAGCGGTTTGGGAAATGTTATATAACAAACTGTTTGTCAGAATTTGGATTGCAGTCATGGGAAGAAATGGAACAAAAATACTTGCGCCAATCACACTGAACATATTGCCAAAATTTGAACTTGCTCCCATTTTGATATATTTAATGATGTTGCCAAAAACCCTTCTTCCACCTAAAATTCCATCAGCTAAAACTGACAGACTTGTTTCAAGAAGAATAATGTCTGCAGATTCTTTTGCAATATCTACTGCTCCATCTACAGAAATCCCCACATCTGCTGTGCGAAGAGCCGGAGCATCATTGATACCATCTCCTAAAAATCCGACCGCATGCCCTTTTTTCTGTAAAGCAGCGACTATTCTTTTTTTATGATCGGGTGATAACTTTGCAAAAATGGTAGTTGCTTCAACTTTTGCCTCAAGTTCCTCGTCTTTCATATTTTCTATTTGAGGTCCAAGAAGGGTGTGTTTAAATTCAAGACCCACTTCACTACAAATTTTCTGCGTTACCATTTCATTATCACCAGTTAATACTTTTACCGTTACTCCATGTTTCTGAAGGCTTTTAATTGCAGATTTTGTGGATTCTTTTGGTGGATCCAAAAAAGTCATTAGACCTAAAAATATAAGTTCATTTTCGTCTTTAATTGAAAAATGATTTTCCTCACTTTGAATAGGTTTAAATGCAATTGCAATGACTCTAAATCCCTCTTTTGCATAGTCCCGATTTAAATTATTTATTTCATCTATTTTTTTTGATGTGAGTTTGTGAACATGCCCATCAATTTCATAACTCTTAGAAACCTTTAAAACCTCCTCAACCGCTCCTTTACATACTAAAAGATTTTTTTTGTTTTTTTCCTTCAAGATAATTGACAATCGCTTCCTTTGAAAATCAAATGGAACTTCGTCTATTTTCGAAAATACAGACTGAAGTTGTTTTGCCATTGTTTTTATTTCACTGTGCTTTAGTATGGCCGAGTCGAGGAGGTTTTTAAATCCTGTTTGGTTAGAACTATTCAAAAACGCATAATGGAATACCTTTTCATCGTCTTTATCTTCAATATTCACGTGTTTAATTACCACAATATCATTTTGTGTTAATGTTCCCGTTTTATCGGTACAAAGAACATCCATTGCTCCAAAATTTTGGATGGAATTAAGTCGTTTGACAATGACTTTTTTTTTAGATAAAGCAATTGCTCCTTGGGATAAATTGATCGCTACAATTGCCGGTAGCATTTCAGGAGTCAATCCAACAGCAATCGAAATGGAGAACAAAAATGCTTCCCACCAATCACCCTTACTGAAACCGTTTAAGACAAAAACCGTTGGAACCATAATAGACATAAATCGCATTATCAGCCATGTAAATTTATCTACACCTTTATCAAAGTTTGTGGTTGCTCGTTTCCCTGAGATGTTTTTTGCCAAGTTGCCAAAATATGTATTAACTCCCGTATCAACAACTACCCCGAGAGCCGAACCAGTTTCAACATTAGTACCAGCAAGACAGATATTTTTTGCCTCGAGGGGATTTTTTATTTCTTCAGGATTTTCAAGTACCGCATGTTTTTCAACTGGAAGTGATTCTCCTGTTAGCATTGACTGATTGATAAATAAGTCTTTACTTTGAATAAGACGAAGATCTGCAGGAACAATGTCTCCCGCAGACAACCGCACAATATCGCCTGGCACAACCAAATAAAGATCGATCTCTCTCAATACCCCATTTCTCATTACGGTACACGTTGTTTTCACCATTGAACGCAGTTTCTCAGCAGAATTAAACGCTTGCTCTTCCTGAAAAAACTTCAAACCAACACTTATGAGAATCATTGATGAGATTACAATAACCGCCCTCATATCACCCGTTACAAACGAGATTAAAACTAAAAACATAAGAAGCATAGTCAGCGGATTATTGAAAGTTAAAGCTAGTCTGATAATAAGTGGTTGACGTTCTTCGTGTGTAATTTCATTGTATCCATGTTCTTTTTCCAATCTTCTGGTCGCTTCGGAATGAGATAATCCATTATTCGAAGTTTTAAATAGGGCAAGTAGTTCTTTTGTGTCTATTTTTGCGTATTTTGCTAAGTTAATCATTACTTCTTCTTTTGTCCGAAAGATGCCAACAGGAGCTCTAAAAACATCGGGAGGATTAATATCATATCGTTCCTTAAAATAGAGTCCAAGTTTCATATGAAAAACGGTGCAATTTGCCAAAAATAGACCAATAGAAAGAGCGCTCCTATACATCCACCAATACCCACTAATGCAATATTATGTATAAGGGTGTTTTTATATCTTCCCATCAATCCAACATTATTGCTAAATAGATATAAATAATAAAGTACTCCCACCAAGAATGCGCCGTTGAAAAAATCAACGATAAGGGTTATTGAAAATAAATCAAGCCTAAAAAATGTTTCCACCCCAATAGCGATAAAGCCGAGAATGATGAAAACGATTTTAAATAACTTACCATTTTCAAGTCTTTCTTCATCATTTTGTTCTGAGCCAAAAAATTCTTTAAAAATATGTGTGGTTGCGAGAATTATTGTCCCAACTGAAATAAGACTTACCAAGCAGATGCCAAGCCCCATTATCGGGGTTGCAAACGCAGCAAAAGATGGATACATAAGTTGAGAAACTATGTTTGTGATTGTGTCTGTATCTTTGTTAAAAAAAGTTAATGCCCCTCCAATTATTAGTAAAGAGGAGGTAATAAAAAGAAGTGCATGTGTGAAATAATTTTCAAGTCTGAAATACTGAAATTTATCAAGATCAAGTTTGGTCTTGTAGGTATATCTCCCAATATAAAATAAAGTCCATGGAGATATGGTTGCTCCAAGGAGGGCTATAGTAATTAGTGGTATATTGCGATTTTGAAGGTAGTCAAAGGGCATGGCTGAGCTTTGTAACGCAAATATCTGAGGTGTCAATAAGGCTAATTTATTAATTGAACTAATAAGAATCAGACCATAAAACAAAAATACAAAAACAAATAAACGTCTAATATTCTTATATAGTTTAAAGTGGATTATAAGGTATAAAAAAATAAAATTGAAGGTTACAAATACATGTTGATTATAATGCAATAAGGAAGCGGCAAGTTTCAATCCAGCAACTGATTGCAGTAATATCCCAAAATTTAGAAGCAACAATATGGTCAAGCTTAGCATAGATGCTTTGATGTCGCAATTTTCCCTCAAAAGCCCAATTAACCCTTTCCCAGAAACAATATTTATACGTCCATTCACACTATGTATCACCAAGGAGGAAAAAAATACAAATAGCAAAAAAGGAAATATCTTTAATCCAATGATGGATGAAGCAACTATGTATGTTGCAAATTGACCTATATCAAAGTCCGTAAGCGAGGTTATAAAACCCGGAATAAAGATTGATATAAGAACTATAAATTTAGTTTTAAAATCTAGGCCCTTTTTTTCCATTTCAGTACATTATACTATACATCCGTAGATTTAAGACTTAAGAGGAACGGTGGGGAGGAGTACGACCACGACTTCGTAATCGATAATTTTAGTTCCAAACCCAGTTTACCATGCTAACTACCTCAATTGCTCTGGACCGTTTTTTAGAATCTTCTGACAATCTACTTTTTTTCTCATAAAACGGACGTTAAAATCCTTAATCCTATCTGTTGATTTAATCAATTTGTTCAGGTAACATATGAATATGCATTCATATAACTGTTGTACTTCAAATAAGTACGAATGTAACAAGGTTAGCTCCCTAACTTCTCTCCTTAAGCTAATAAGTGTTGAGAACAGATTGAAGATATTATGCATTCTCCGTCCAGGTAGTCACTGCGTATGTGAAATTGAAAAACATATAATCGAATCACAAAGTCTTATTTCTCATCATCTCAAAGACTTGAAAGCAGCAAAACTCATAAAAGATGAGAAAAAAGGGCAGTTCGTTTACTATGAATTAACTGAAAAAGGAAAACATATTATTAGTTTATTGTTCAATTTATGAAAATTCAGGTACTGGGAAGTGGATGTGCAAATTGCAAAAAATTATATGAAATTACCCAGGAGGCTACTTCTGAAATGGGTATCAAGGAACAGGTGGAGTATATAACAGGTTCAAAAGGAACTCAGGCTATTATTGAGATGGGCGTTATGCAGTCACCTGTGTTAGCAGTAAACGGCGAACCTGTTATGACAGGCTTTACCCCTGATGTTGAGAAAATAAAGAAGGCGATTTCAGCAGGACTTCAAACGAGCGATAAATCATCAAAATGTAATTGTGGAGGTGGCTGTTGCTAATATCTTATGGATATCTTCAAGCCTGTTCAGCTTTTTTCTGATCTGATCACTTATCAGCTGTTTCGTATAGCTCCTCACAGCTATTGGGGTGATACCGTCAACTTTTTTATTTACGATGTCATCAAGATCGGAATCCTTCTTATTGTAATCAACTTTTTCATGGCCTTTGTCCGTTATTATTTCCCTATGGAAAAGGTACGCAATATCCTTACCAAACGAAGATGGTTTGGTTTAGATTATCTTTTTGCAGCACTTCTTGGTGTGGTGACACCCTTTTGCTCCTGCTCATCTATCCCTCTTTTTATAGGATTTATTGGAGCAGGAATTCCACTTGGGGTAACGTTTGCTTTCCTTATCAGTTCTCCATTAATTAATGAGTCGTCACTCTATCTGTTTCCTGCCATGTTTGGGATGAAAATAACCATTATTTACAATCTGCTCGGCATTATTATTGCAATGCTCGGTGGCTTTATTATTCAGAAAATTGGAATGGATAGATATATCAAACCAGAGCTTTTGAAATTTAAAAATAAAAAACAACTGATGAAGGAAAATGGTGAAAGTCTATTACCATTAAAGAAACGTCTTGTCTATTTCTGGAATGATGGGATGAGTATTACAAAAAGCGTATTCCCTTACGTTGTTTTTGGCGTGGGAATTGGTGCTTTTATCCATGGATTTGTTCCCGCAACGCTTGTTAAAAATTATTTAGCTATAAAAGAATGGTGGACAATTCCGTTAGCTACCCTCTTAGGCGCTCCATTGTATGCAAATTCGGTAAGCGTTATACCCATTATGGAAGCTCTAGTCAAAAAAGGGATTCCTATGGGCACAGCTCTTTCGTTTATGACAGCAATTGTTACCGTATCCATACCTGAGTCAATAATCCTTAAGAAAGTAATGAGATGGCAACTGCTTGCCGCTTTCTTTGCGATAACTCTTATTGGAATAATGATAATGGGATATGTGTTTAATGCGATACTTTAAAAATTCACATACTAAGTTTACGCATAAAAAGTTATAACCCTTCGACTACACTCAGGGTAAACGTCCTTCACCATGTTTATACATTTTGACAGATTCACTGCAATAAGTCCATAAAAGATACGCGAAAACTTCTACTATATACTTTTCATATGAAAATAATTCGACCAAAAGATGTAATACAAGTTTCGAAACCCGAGGGCACAAACGTGACATACTTTTTACGACCTGAATACGAGGTGCTCTATAACGAACAGATTCCGCACTCCACTCAAACATGGCACCACCATGAAAAAATATGGGAAACGCTTTATATAATCGAAGGCGAACTCACTGCAAGATGGAAAGAATGGGATAAAGAAATGGAGGATGTCGTCAGAGCCGGTGATTTAATTGAAGGCGAGAATAGCTCTCACACCTTTGAGAACAATAGCGATAAAGTAGTGAAATTTATTGTTATTAAACAAGTACTCAGTGGCAAAGATAAGAGGGAAATTCTTTTAACCGATAAAGTAATAGATTAATTGTGCTATACTTTCTTTCATGCAACTATTTTTATTCGGGGGGCGGAAATAGATAATGCGGATCGGTCTGCAGACTTGTTGAAACGTTTCATGAAAGAGGCAATGCTAAGCACGCACACAAACAGTCTTCTTCATATCCCTTTTGCCTCGGCCAACAAATTTAGCGAGCTACAAAGGTGAGTGGTACGAGGGTTGGTTTACCGATGTAATGAGTGATACTTCAATTCAGATTTATTCGGCTAAAAAACAAGAGGACATTAACACCTGGAATGGCGATGTAGTGTTTATAAACGGAGGCCACGAGCGTAAAGCTTTGGTTGATGCTATTATTGCAAACGATACTCTATTCCAAAAAGTGCGAAGTGCAAACTATATTATTGCAGAGTCAGCCGGATCTGTGACAATGGGCGAGTACATGCGTATTTCACGCACTGATGATAACGTAATGAAAGCGCTGGGAATACTAAAAGATGTTGTTATCGAGCCGCACTATACCGAACGTAATTACAAACACTATTTACCGGGTGATATGCAAAAATCGGGTATGAAAATAGGTATAGGTATAGATAGCGCAACCGGAATAATTCTAGATACCGATTTATTTCCAGGTGAATGGAGAAAAGTCGGTCCCGGCAATATATATATATTATATATATTGTAACTTCATAATGTATAACACATTCCATCCAGTTGCAAAGCAGATTGTCGATCTTCTTACTCAAAAAGGTTTTTGGTTTGAAACGTTTACTCACGAACCGGTAATAACCAGTGAAGAAGCCGCAAAAACTAGACCAGGATACACTCTGCACCAAGGAGCAAAAGCAATAATTGCGAAGATACAGATAAAAGGTGGCGAAGAACAGTTTGTTATGTTTGTAATACCGGCAGACCTTCGGCTCAGCACGAAAAAAGTAAAAAAAGCACTTAATCTTAAAGGTTTGTGCTTTGCCTCTGAGGATGAAATAGGCACTTTAACCAACGGGGTGCAGCGGGGAGCGATACCTCCATTTGGAAATCTGTTCAGCATGCAGGTATATGCAGATCAGAAATTATTTGAGAATGAGAAAATCGTGTTTAACGCGGGCGACCGCCGGTTTTCGCTAACCATGAAATCGAACGATTACAAAACAATCGTTTTACCGCAAATAGCCGACATATCCGAAACATCTTCTTGATATAATGGTAGGATGATAAAAAAACTATACTTTAAAAACAAACATCTTAAGCCATTTAATATTGCGTTTACTACGGTCTACATTATTATGCTTTTGGTAGGGGTAAAATATTTTGTTCATTTGTATAATCTTGAATTTTTAGAGGTGAATACTTTAGTTGGAAGTGCAATAGCCGGTGGTACTTTTATTTGTAGTTTTTTGCTTTCAGGACTTATTGCCGATTATAAAGAAGCGGAACGTGTGCCTACCGAACTCCGCTCATCGCTTGAAAATATTTGGAACGAAGCACTAATGCTTACTTACAGTAGTTCCAAATTTAAAATCAAAGACATTCAAAAAAAACTTCTATCAATTGTTCAATTATTTTTTGAGGGGATCAGCCACGTTCATAACCATGTAGGTTTAGGACGATGTCTTGATGCAATAGATGACCTTACATTTACCTTTAAGGATATGGAAAAAAATGGTCTTCTCCCAAACTATGTTGTTCGGTTGAAGACTGAACAAGGTAATGTAAGAAGAACAGTACTACGGGTACAACATATTCAAAAAACGCAGTTCCTTCCATCTGCATTTATCCTTGCGGCATCAATCGTGACGCTTATTATTTTTCTTCTTCTTTTTGTCCAGACAGAGGGTTCACCAGAGTCTATGATTGTATTTGGACTGATATCGTATATGTTTGTTTATATCATTCGTCTCATTCAAGAAATAGAACAACCCTTTCAACAGGGGATTGCTACACTTGATGATGTAAGCCTCTTTTTACTCCACGATTTTGAGGAAAAGCTTATAAAAAATAAATGACTAAATTAGAGCAAAAATTCAAAGTGGAGAAATTTATGAAGCTCGTGAAATTACAATATATTTTCTAGCGAAGAGAAAATTAGATCTACAAAAACAAAAACCCTCCACGTAATCGGGAGGGTTTTGTAGGTAAAAAACCTTATTTTGATTGGGATTTGACCGCAATCTTTTTTGGCTTTGCCGCTTCAGTTATAGGAGCTGTAACAGTTAAAACGCCATTTTTTACCGTTGCCTCGATATTTTTTTCATCGATTGGGCGTGGTAAATAGGTGCTGTAGTTAAATGATGTTATACGTTGCATCTTATGCACTACTTTATTTTTGGACTTTTTTTCTTCAGATTCCTCAACTTTTCCCTGAATTCGAAGTACGCCATCCTCATAAGTGATGTCTATTTTGTCTTCGGTTACTCCGGGAAGTGATGCTTCAACCACCACATTGCCATTTTCCTCAAACACATTAAGACCCTCGGTCATGGTTAGCTCTGGCCATTCATCAGAATCGAGTAGTGGCTGAAAAAATTGACGTTGAAGCGCAAAGGGATCAATTCGTACTATTGCCATATTGTTTTCACCTACCTTTCGTGTCAAAACTTATAACAATGGTATATTAGCAGTATAAATGATATAGTGCTAATTTGTCAAGATGTATTTTGGGATGATACAATAAAAGTATGAACAAAGATGTTGTTGCATGCAAAAAAACAAAGGTGGCCATGATTGGTGCCGGACGAGTCGGAATTACAGCAGCGTATACCATGTTTCTCAAAAACACAGCTCATGAAATAATGCTGTTTGGACGCGACAAAGAAAAACTTATTGGTGAGCAATTAGATTTGATGCATAGTCTTTCGTTTATGGGGCCATCCGAAATTACTGTCGGAGAGGATCTATCACAACTTGAAGGGTCCGATGTAATTGTATTTACCGCCGGTGCAGCACAAGAAAAAGGGGAAACACGCCTTGATCTTGTCAAGAAAAACACAGTGATAATCGAGTCAATGATACCTGATATTACCAAATATGCTCCTGACAGTATTATCCTCATGGTTACTAACCCGGTAGATGTACTCACGTATAAGACTGCTCTTCTTACTAAGTTTCCGAGAGGACGAGTATTTGGGAGCGGTACCACGCTTGATACGGCTCGTTTCAGATTTCATCTTTCTGAGTTTTTGGACGTTAACCCAAAAAGTGTACACGCGTATATATTAGGTGAACATGGCGATAGCTCATTTCCCACGCTTTCCACTGCAAATGTAGGCGGTCAACTTATTCGAACTCTTAAAAATTTCTCTGATCAAAATGCAATGGATGCCTATAAAAAAGCACGAGATGCCGCATATAAAATTATTGCTGCAAAAGGTGCAACGTATTATGCGATTGGTGTAGTTATTAATCAATTAGTTGATGCAATACTGTCCGATGCAAAACGAGTATATCCATTGTCGATTCCTCTTGAAGGCGAGTATGGAGAGTCAAACGTCGCTCTTAGCGTTCCCTGTGTATTAGGAAGAAATGGAGTAGAGAGGGTTATCGAAATCCCGCTTTCCGATGAAGAGAGGCTCAAGCTTACGCTCTCAGTGGAGATATTACAAAAATATCAATAATATATCCATGTTTTTTCCATATGTTCATGCTCAGTGCCCGGTTTGTGTACTTACCGTTGGAGGTAGTCTTTTTATTGCAAAAAAGCTTGGAGTAGATGATATTATTGCCGCCATCTGGATTTCCGGACTCAATACAGCTCTTGCATACTGGTTCGCTGCGCATATTCGGAAGCCATTATTTCTCAAAAACCCTTACATATGGACGGTGATAATGGTTTTGGGGACTGGATTATATCTTTTTGCAACGAAGCAACTGTTTCACCCAAACAACACTTTACTAGGCATTGATAAGGGGCTGTTGGGATTAATGCTTGGAGCAAGTGCCTGGATAACGGGAATACAGATGGAAAAATATCTTCGTCGTGCCGCAAATGGTAAACGTCTTTTCCCATATCAAAAGGTGCTTGTGCCTTTTATCACCCTACTTATCCTTACCATTGGAGTAAATCTTGCCCTCTAAGACGTAATACTTGGTGAACCATATGCATTTTTGGTATCATGAAATATGACCCTTACCGAGGCATCGTTTTACGCACGAAAATTCGCTCCGTTTGCCGTATTCGTATTTGTTGTGGTACTGATTTTCTTTTATTCAATAAAGCTGTTATTTCTTATACTCTCGCTTAACCAACCAAAAGCCCTTTATATAAACCCAATCTTCAAAGAGATTAAGCCGATCGTAATGAAAAAAGAGGCTACTACAAGCGCAGGGTTTTCATTTACCCTAGACACTGTTGAAGGTCAACCAGTTACCGCGACTGAGACTGCACAGGTATACCTACTTCCTCAGTCAAAATTTCAGTTTGACTATCTTCCCCGTGTATATCTTATGGCAAAAATGCTCGGGTTCGACACAGAAGTTGTAAAGCACAAGCTAGTGAATAATGAGGCAATTTTTGAAGATGGAAAACGTAAGTTAACTGTCGATATTAATACGTATAACTTTAGATTTGATTATGATTTCAGACGAGACTACGATCTTGTTACGGATGCAACGATTCCAGACCGGGATCAACTTGAAAATGTAGCTATTAATTTTCTTAATTCTATTGACAGATACCCGAAAGAACTTTCTCAAGGTAAGACAAATGCAATTTACTTAAAATATGATATCATTGCGTCATCCGCCGCAGTAGTAGACGAACCTCAGCTTGCAAATATGATTGAAATTGATTTTTATCGACCAGATGTAGGACAATATCCCTCAGTTTCCTCTTCATACTTTAATAGTCAAAATTATGTGATGATTATCCCATCGCAAACACAAAGTGCTAAAGTTATCAGTGCACAGATGAAGTTTTTTGAACGATCGGAAGATCAGGTGGGTATTTATCCTCTTATGACCGGTCAACAAGCCTATGAACGCCTCCTCGCAGGCAAGGGAATACTTATTTCAGCGGGATCGGGAAAAAAGAATGTTGCGATTAAAAAAATGTTTCTCGGTTACTACGATCCAGACATATATCAGGATTATTATCAACCGGTATATGTATTTTTAGGGGATGATAATTTTGTAAGTTATGTGCCCGCAGTCTCCGATACGTATCTGATTGACGAAAGTAAACTTTAATTTCTCACCTTGTAGGCATAGATTCATATGTTACATTTTGATCTATCCATTCTGTGAGCGTTTTTGTATCTACAAAGCGATCAAAGCTTTTCAGAACCACAATGATGTATTGATTTCCATTCTTTTTATAATAGCTCACGAGATTTTGACCGGCAAGTTCGGTATATCCAGTCTTCAACCCTCCAATACCGGACACTTCACCGAGGAGTTTGTTTACATTACTCAGTGTATGAAAATAGCGGTAATCGACATCTGAAATTATAATTTCTTTAGTTGACACAAATTTTAAAAGATATGGGTTTTTGAGAAGTGCACGTCCAGCAAGCGCTAAATCATATGAAGTGGTTACCATTCGCGTATCGTCTACACCTACAGGATTAGTAAAAAATGATGAACGCATTCCAAGATCCTTTGCTTTCTGATTCATACGTTCAACAAATCTGTCGTATCCATATGCATGTGCAAGTACTTCAGCGGCATCTGCGGCTGAGTGAACCAACACTCCGTATATAAGGTTCTCAACGGTTATGCGTTCACCAGAAACAAGCTCCATTATCTGAAGGTCTCCCATGGTTTCTTTGGTATAGGTTTTTTGAACTACAAGAATATCTGTTGGTTTAAACACGTCATTTGCTACAAGCGCAGTGAGAATTTTTGCAGTTGATGCAGGGTACAATTGTTTATTGCTGTTGTGTTGAAATATGGGAGTGAACGAAGATATATCTGCAATAAACACACTCTCCGCTGAAATAGGGGGGAAGAGAGCTTGTTGTGACACAACGGGTATGGGATGGAGTGATAATTGACTCTCTGCGCGTGGGTCAACCCACAGATTACGATTGGAAAAAATGTCAGTAATCCAATAATGTCCCGGATAAAACAGGAGTAAAAAAGCGAAAGACAGAAATACAAAAATCCGTGCAGACGTCATACATTTATTCTAACATCCACACGTTCCATATCTCTGGGAAAAAGGGATGCTTCACGAATATTTGCGAGTCCAAGAATATTCATTGTGATACGTTCAAGTCCGAGACAGAAACCGCCTTCAGGAGGCATACCATATTTAAAAGCCTGAAGGTACGGAATCTCAAAATTATCAGGATTTTGACCCCACTTTTTAATATTGGCTACCAGAGTGTCGTAGTCATGAATGCGCTGTCCTCCTGTGATCCACTCTTGCCCCTTTCCAATGAGATCGAAACTAAGTGTTTCTTCCGGATTGTCTGGGTCGGGGTGAGTATACATGGGACGTTTTTTGGTAGGATAATGGGTGACAAACACAAGTTCGCTCCCATGTGTTTCTAGCGCCCACTTAGATATTTCTCGTTCTCCTTCCGGATCAAGATCAGGCTCTTTACGAATATCGCGGCCGGTACGCTTGAAGATGATTTCCTTCGCCTCGGTCAGTTTTACACGGGGAATTGAGAGTTCAATTTTTGGAACAGGTATACCGTGTTTCGACTGAACTGCTTCGAATATTTTTTTAAGGAGATGTTCTGCAGTATCCATGAGCTCAGTCCAACTGTCAATAAATCCCATCTCAACGTCAAGTCCAACATACTCGGTAAGATGTCGTGTTGTCACCGAAGGTTCTGCTCGATATGCGTGTGCTACGGTAAAAACTTTTTCAAAAATTGAGACAAGAATCTGCTTATAAAACTGAGGGCTTTGAGCCATATATGCCTTTGTTCCAAAATAACTTACAGGGAATACTTCAGCTCCACCCTCTGTGGCTGTGGCAACGATTGTTGGTGCTTGGACTTCAGTAAATCCTTGACCACTCATCGTTGAGCGAAATGTCTGCACAATAGTCTCTTGTACTTTAAATATCTCACGTACTTTTGGATGGCGTAGTGTAAGGCTCCGATAATCCAGAAGCACAGGAAGAGTTACATCAAGATCCTCTTTACCAATATCAAACGGCAACTCTTTTGCTTTACCTAAGACTGTAAATAATCTTGCTTCAATTTCTACCGTACCAGTCTTAAGTTTTGGATTAATGAGTTTTTCTGGACGTGCTTTAACTAACCCCTTTATACTGATTACCGTTTCTGGCGAGAGCGACGCAAAACGTGCATCACCCACTACCTGAACAACACCACTCGCATCACGCAGATCGAGAAAAACAATTTTTTTATGGTTACGTATTGTATTTACCCAGCCTCGAAGTTCAACTTCTTTTCCGATTAGCTGCGGTACTTCCGCAATATGAAGCGTTTTCATAAGTTTCAATTATACAATCATTTTCACCTGACAGACTACCTTTCGATTCCCGTTCCACTCGTTAATATCAAGAGAGTAAATGCAGTCAACCAACTTGTTTGACGTAATCTGTGTAACTTGATCAGGTCTGGGATTAAAGTAAACCATTTCAATGAGATGATTTTTAATGAGGGGATCGCAGGCTATCAGTTTACGATGAGATGATGATTTACCTATGGAGCGCAATGATTGAATAGATATGGTTGATTTAAAAATTGGTTTGGGGTTACCGATACCAAACGGTTCCCATTCGGAAAGTCGTTCAGCTAAATTAAGCGAAACAAGACTTAGAGGTATAACCGCATCAACAGTTTGTGTTTTTGGTTCAAACGGGGGTAACGTTTTAGCTTTGCTTTTGAGTAATTCTATAAAACCAGCTTTTTTGTCATCCGATACTGAAAATCCAGCAGCTTGAGGGTGTCCCCCTATATGTGTCAAAACCGAAAGGGAGCGTAAAAATGATGCAATATCAAATCCAGCAATTGATCGAGCAGAGCCTTTCCATCCGTCTTGAGCTTTTGTTATTACAACGGCAGGTAGATACCATTTTTCAACAAGTTTAGAAGCAATAAGTCCAATTACACCCTCATTCCAAGATAAACTTTCAACCACTAGAATACGGGGAAGACGCTTTTCATTAATCTGAGAAAGTGCCTGCTGCATCGAAAATTCCACTAAATCCTGCCTTTTTGTATTAAAGTGCGAGGCCTGAACTGCCAATTCTTGAGCTCGAATGTAATTCGTTGTGCACAACATTCGCAGTGCCTCAATCGCATGTGAGAGTCTTCCGACAGCATTAATTCGGGGGGCTATTGCAAAACCAACATGATATGCAGAAATGTCGCCTGTTAACCCTGCGGTTTTTAGTAATGCACGTATTCCTGGTTTTGCTGAGTGGGAAATGGCTTTAAGACCATGAAACGCGATAGAACGTGCGAGACCCTGTAGAGGAACAAGATCTGCAATAATTCCAAAAGATGCGAGTGCAAGGAGGTCTTTGTGAAAAAGACGATTTTGTAACTGTTTTTCCATTTCAAAATGAGTCGCAATCTCGTGTGCTACAACATATGCGAGTCCGGAGCCGGATAATAATGGGCAGTGAATAATCGCAGTCGCTTTGTTAGGAGGGTCCAACGGCTTTGTGTGATGATCAGTAATAATGACCGCTATGTTTTTTTGAGTTATGTAATTTACTTCGGTCCGCGCACTAATACCATGGTCAACACTAATAAAAAGAGATGGGTTATATTTTTCTATTGCAGCGTTTATACCCTTTGTCGAAAAACCGTATCCTTCGCTTTGCCGGTGGGGAACGTAGGGATATACCAAGAATCCTAATTGATGCAATGTTTCCCACATTATTGCTCCGCCGGTAATGCCATCAGTATCGTAATCTGTATAGACAACTATTGTTTGATTATTTTGCTTAATCGATTGAAGTGTTGTTAATAGAAGTTCTTTTTCGGCTTGAAATCCAAGCGAGTCAAGTGTTATGGAAGTGGGATGGATGGGGTGCAAAAACGACTGTGTATCCGTTATGGATCGGGAAGCAAACAGGTACGATACTAAATCATCGATCGTTGCGAAAGACTGCTGCATGTGGCAATTGTATCACGTTAGACGAGACCGCCACCTTTGAATATATTTGGTTTTAACCAGTCTTGAGGATTTTGAGCACCTTCTTTTGACTGGCTTTCTTGAGACTCAACCGTTGCGATATTCTGAAGCGGTTGTCGTTCGGTTGACGGTTGATTAACTGGTGTACTTGGTTTAAGTACTGGTCTATTCATTGCAGGCGCTGACTGTTGTGGTGCAACAGGTATTTTTTTGGTAGCTCCAGCTTTAAGAAGTTGGGCAATCGTTTCAAATGTATCTGCATTAACTGAATACGATGTGAAGGTATTTGTAGCTGCTGCAATACCAGCGTACAAGTTGGTAGCCATATCCTTATCCATTTCAATCTGAAGTTCTTTAATAACCTTCAAGACCAATTCAGATGTTGAAGAGCTTGTTTTATTGACAAAGTTTACGGTACCAAAAAATGCATTTATTAAATGTCTATCAATATTAATTGTTTCTTTTCCCTGGAACTGGGTTTGATTGTCTGTATATACCGATCCAAGCGAATTAAGGTTAGGAGCGTCGACGGTTATCAAAAAATCAAAAGTGCCACCAGTGTATGAATACGTAACTTGATCCGGGTTTAATTTTTGAAATCCAGGGCGGGGTGTAATTACAAGGTTAAATTTGTCCCCTTGAATATTGTAATCAATTTTGTCAATCGTGCCATCAGAATAGGGAAATGACACAACCAGATTATTACCTCCCACAGACAGGGTGTTCTGAATTTTATCTGTACCAATTAGGTCACTTTTTACTTGAGTAGAACAAATTATTGAACAATTTTTACCCATTTTAAGAAGTGCTAAGTACAAAGCTAAAGCGGCTCCAAGCGCATCTGCTGTAGGATTTTGGGGGAGGGCAATAACACACGTATTCCCCTTTGTGACAATTTCTGAAATTTTCGGCAATGTTGGATTTTGGGATGTTAAAAACATATTATAGGATACATTTTACCATGTCCCCAACCCGTATGTCAAGTGCAGGTGAGAGTACTATACCGCACTCTTGATCTCTCTTTACCTCTTGAACCTTCTTTGCTCTAATCTGAAGTGAAATGATTTTTGGTTTTCCTATAATATTATCTTGACGGTGAACTTCAAGCTGGTCACCCAGCTCAAATTTACCCTTAGATAGCTTTGCGCCAAACACTTTTTCACCCTCGATCATAAACGTGGCTAAAATTTTGGCTTCACCCTTTAAATTTTTTTCAACCTGTTCCTTTTCTTGCATCAAAAGCGCAACTTCCTCAAGTTCTTCGAGAAGTTCATAAATGATCGAATAGGTCTTAATAACAACCTTTTCTTGTTTCGCAACCTCTTTGGTCTCGGGATCTGTGCGTGTATTAAAGCCAATTACGATAGCATTGCTTGTTTTTGCAAGGAACACGTCTGACTTGTACACATCTCCCACACCAGTAAGGATCATCTCAATATTTGGATTCTCGTTCAAAATAGCCTCAAGCGCTTCTAGTGAGCCTTGAGAATCTGCCTTTAAAATGATGGAAAGTTTTTTTTGTGGTTTTTGGGACGAGGCGAGAAAAGACTGGAGAGAAAACACTTTTGCATTTTGTGGAATCGGTTTTTGTTCAACAGCAACCTTCTCAATAGGTGAAATAATCGCTCCAACAGGCGGTTGAGTGTCAAATCCCAACAGTTCACACGCAAGTGAAGGAACCCCCTCTTCAAGCTGTGCACCCTGATCGTCTACAATTGACTTAATTTTAGCTTTGGCTGAGGCTGCATAAACGATATCTCCTACGCGAAGCGTTCCATTTTTAATGATGGCGCTTACGGCTATGCCACGTTTATCTTTTTTTGTCTCAATAACATACGCCTCAGATGGTGTTTGAGGATCAAAACTAAGTTTTTGGTCTGCCGCAAGGATAAGTATTGTTTCAAGAAGGTCCGACACACCAAGTCCGCTTTTTGCACTTATTGGCACGACGGGTACCGATCCACCCTTGCCTTCAACCATTACGCCGTGTTTGAGTAGGTCGTTTTTTACCTTTTCTGGTTTTACTTCAGGAAGATCCATCTTATTAAGTGCTACTATAAAAGGGACTTTTGCGTCCTTGATATGCTCAATGGACTCAATGGTCTGAGGCATAAGAGAGTCTTTTGCATCTATGAGAAGAATTACGATATCTGCAACGGTGGCACCACGCTCTCTGAGTTTGGAGAAAGCTTCGTGTCCCGGAGTATCAATAAAAGTAATCTCGTTGGTATCATACCCTTTTATATTTGTTTTTGCAGTGTAACCTCCAATTTTTTGGGTAATACCGCCATGTTCGCGAGATGCAATTCGACTTTGGCGAATATAATCAAGCAACGATGTTTTACCATGGTCAACATGGCCCAGTATTGCAACTACCGGTGGTCTTGGCTTCATAAAAATAGTTAAACTTTTTCTTCACTTTTTTGAGGAGTGGAGTCTGTTGATGTATTTGGTATCTGAATGATATCGATCGTAAAATCGGTGAGACGGGAGGCAAGATTCACATTTACACCACTCTTACCAATAGCAAGAGGAGCTTGTGACTCTTCGACGGTCACCTTCGCATTTTTTGCTTTTTCGTCAATCTCTACAGAAGTTACTTTAGCAGGTGAGAGAGCTGCGATTATAAAGGGTTTACTATCTTTATTCCATTGTATAATGTCAATTTTTTCTTTGCCGCCACATTCTTCAGTGACTGTTTGAACACGCACACCCCTTTGTCCGACACATGCGCCAACCGGGTCAACTGCTCCGTGACCACTCGCTACCGCGATTTTGGCGCGTTCACCAGGCTCGCGAACAGTTTTTTTGATAACAACTGTACCATTCCCAATTTCTGGCACCTCACGTTTGAAAAGCTCCTCAATAAGACGCACATCTGATCGTGATACTATTATTCGAGGATTACCGTATTTATCATTACTTATTTCTTTAATATAAATAGAATATGTCGAATTTACGGCATATGATTCTAGTTTTATTTGTTCTTCTTTTGGTAACACTGCTTCAGCCTTGCCTAAATCAAAGTGAGCATTGTATCCGTCAAATCGAATCACTCTCCCTTTCATGATGGTTCCAATATGCGATTGGAAGTGTTGCACGACAGTTCGTTTTTCAACTTCACGAATCTTTTGCAGGATAACCTGTTTTGCTGTTTGGGCTGCAATACGACCAAATCCAGGCGGGGTAATATCTTTTTCATCACGAAAGATGTGTGCCTCTCCCGTTTGACGATTGATTTTTGATGTTACCGTATCGTCTTCTTGCTGTTCTGGATACTCTTTTTTGTATGCGGCAATGAGAGCCTCCTCGATAGATGAAAGCACATCTTCAACAGGAATTCCGCGTTCTGCTGCAACCTGATTGAGAGCGAGTAAAAACTCTGATTTTATGACTGTCATACGATCAAAAAAAATTTATTAATCCTTTTTTTCTTTATCTTCTGCCTTTACTTCAGTTTTTCCCTCTGTTGCTTCTTCTGCACCTTCTTCACCTTCCTTAGCGGTGATTACTTCTGGAGCAGCGGCTGCAGTTGTTTCGGCTACAGTGCTTTCTTCTTTATGAGCGGTTACAGATACGATTACTTTATCTTTTTCAGTTTGGATGGCATATGTTGAATCTATTTTCAGATCTCCAACTTTTATTTCATTTCCCACCTTTGTGAGCACTGACACATCAACTTCAATGTGATTTGGAATGTTTTGAGGAAGAGCTTCAACCTCGACTTTTTCTGTTTGAGTCAAGATAACTCCGCCAGCATTTACTGCAGGTGACACACCTACAAATGTAAGTGGTACGACAGCGGTAATTTTTTTCTTAAGATCTACTTTTCTAAAATCAGCATGAAGTACCATTCCGTCTAGTGGATGTCTTTGAATAGCTGAGATCAATGTGGGAATTTCATCTTTTTCAGTTTTGAGATATACAATTCCAGTTTCTCCCACCTGTCGGTATATACGCCTAAACTCGATATAGTTTACTGTTAATGACTGTGAAGTAAACTGGGGTCCAAATACGTTTGCAGGAAGCTGGCCTTGCTTGCGAAGTTGTTTATTTTTTTTACCATGCACTGTTCTCGCTTGTGCTGATAACATCACCCTTTCCTTTTCTGTTCCTTTTTTCATAGCTATTCTTTCGATAATTCAATAAAAAAAACACGATCGGTCGACAAGTCTGTATTATAGATGATCTGGCTATTTTTCACAAGTGGAGAAAAGTTTGTGTTTACTAAATGAATATTGGGAGGAAGCGTAAGAGTGAATGTAAGATCGTTGGAAAATGCGCCTATTTGCTTTTGAACTACAAGCTGATATACGGCTGAACCTTTTTTGAAACGAAGAGATGAAGAATATTGAATTTCAATCTCGGTTGATTGTTGAGGAGGTAAATTTAAGAGAAACCCTATGATTTTTTGTTTTTCTGTTTGCGTATCATACGCTTCTAGGCGCTGACGGTCGCGGGCAACATATAAGACACGGGCGTCTTGGGGAAGATATACCTGCATATAGTTTACATACGATCCCCCAGGGTATACATTTTGAAGCGCATTATTTGTATAGGTTAGGGTGAGTGTGGTGAATGCCAATCCTGTGTCATCTATTGTCGTCGCTGTTTTATACGCTCTGTCAATAAATGCGTTTACTTTATTTACACCGAGATTTGCATCTAGTACCAGTTGATAGTCAGAAAAACAGTTTTCAGATAACGTAGGAGGGCAAAACGGCGTTGCTATTCGTCCGGTCCAATATAAATCGTCTAGGGTTTTTTGAATATTCTCATCCTCCGATTGTGCAACGATAAACTTTTGATCGAGGGAGCGAACAATCGACTCTGCAAGTTCGACACTATTAACATGCTCCATTTCTACAAAAATTTGCTTTACAAGATCTGACAGAAAGCTTTTCTTCTGTGTTGATCCGGGGAAAAAATTATTTTCTGCATGATACTGGGTTTTAATATAAAAATTATCTTTCGTAATATGCTCCTTGTAATCAGAAAGGTAGATTGAACCAAACGCACCGATAATATCTTTTACGGCAGTAGTTGTAATCATTACACCTCCATCCCAATTTGTAGCACCTATTTGTTTATTTAAAAAAACAATAGCCTGATCATATGTTTTATCGAAATCAGGATAAAATGCACTATCTCTTAAAAACCAATGTGGTTGTCCTAAGTAGGTTCTGATCGGATGCGGGGGATCTATATGTGCTGTAAGTTGACCATCGGCATCATACACGTCATATATCTGTAGGTTGGAAACACCAAAATGAGCAAGTTCAAGAATGCCAAACGAACCAATAAATCCACCGCCTGGACGTAACTCCATATTGTTTGCGAAAAGAAGAAGTATTTTTTGAGACTTTTCTGCTCCGAGTAATTTGGGTAAATAGGTAAACAAACGTTTTGCTTTTTTAAGTTGATTAATTTGAGATTCAATTTCTTTTTGGTGAGCAGTCCCTATAAGAAAACTTGGAATTTTTCTGTAAAGCGCGACACTTGACTGCTCAACCTCGGTTAGCAGCGCGTCAATTTGATTAGATAATGTTCTTGTTTGTCGTTCGAGCTCTTCATCTCTCTCTCTTTGAAACATAAGTTGTGCAAACTGCTTTGATTGGTCAATGATCTTTTCTGTTGAGTAAGTTAATTGAGTAGATGTCTTATTAATAAAAAAAAGGTCTTCAGGAACTTGTGCGACTGACAGTAGCAAATACAGTGGCCGGACAGGAAGATACATTATTTCTGCTATACCCAAAAAAAAACCACCTGTTTTATTAAACGCTCTTACCTTATTAAATTCATACCGTTGAGTTGATACTAACGCGTTGTAAGTAAAAAAAGTTGCCATCAAGAGCGGAATAAAAAAACCAAGTAAAACGAATGTTGCGGTTACAAAAAAAAGCGCATTACGAATTTTTTTTGAAATAGACCCGAATTGGAAACTATATGCACTCAAACGAGGTGGATGAACGGTTTTTTTTATCTGTTGCGAATGGGGGAGAATCGACTCGAGTATTAACGCTGAATGTTGCCGTTTTTTTTCAAGCACATACCACATTATCTGGTCACGTTTTTGAGAGGCAAAATCAGGATTTCCTATTACGATTATGTGATGAGTAGCATTTACTGCTTTCATTCTGTCTAAACCCTTACGGCTATGAACAAAATTTACAAAAATGAGCCTGGTTTGTACTTGTACCTTCGCATATGTGTTGATAAATGAGCGAGAACCTATGACAAAGATATAGTTATACCGTTCAGGATGATGTATTTTTATCGAGATATGTACATTAACATCATGACGATTAAAGTACGACTTTAGCGAATCTACAAAACTATTTTTTTCTTCAGCCACAATGAGAACGAATTCCTGCGATAAATGCTGTTCGGTGGCATAGGGATGTTTATTCATACAAGTACAAAGGATTATTTAGATCTGCTTGGTATAATTGTACAATGTATTCAAGCGGCAAAATTATGCAATTGACTGACATTGCCGTACTAAAGAAAAAGTATCGTACTAAGCGTAGCGTATTGGTGGGGGGTTGCTTTGATATTTTCCATTACGGCCACCTTCATTTTTTGAGACTAGCAAAACAAAAAGGAGATGTACTTATCGTGTTACTTGAAAGTGACGCATTTATTGAGAACATAAAACAAAAAAAACCTGTCCACATTCAAGCTCAAAGAGCTGAGATTATTTCGGCACTTGAGTGTGTTGATGCTGTTGTCTTATTAGATGTGATGAAAAATCCCAACGAAGAATATCTACATATTATCAAGTTAATTCAACCCTCGGTAATTGCTTATACGACAGGTGATAAAGCAATCGCAAAGAAAAAAAATCATGCAAAAGCAGTTAATGCCGACCTGGTAGAAATTAATTATTTATCCACATTTTCAAGTTCACAACTTATAACATATGCGCCTGTTTTTAGGGATTAATTTGCCGGATCCTCAAAAAGAAAAACTGTACAAAACAGTATTGCCACTTATTAAAAAATATCCCAGTTTTAATTGGGTTCATCCAGACAATTATCATGCAACACTCCAGTTTTATGGCGAAGTAGACGGTACAAACGATTTAGTGAAACGAATTGACGAAGTACTGTATGATAAAGAAACATTTTATTTGTATGGACTAGGTATAGATCTGTTTCCATCACAGGAACTTGTATTGTACATGACCTATCGAAGACAAAAGAAGATCGATGAGATTGTTGATGCTCTTGAAGCAACATATCCATCATTTGTAAAACAACGCTCATTCGTTTTTCATACTACAGTTTGCAGGGCAAAGCGGTCTTCAAAACAACAGTACCTTCATTTAAGAAAACAGCTTGATGCCATGGATGCTGATATTGAGTTTGAAGTAGATAAACTTACATTGTTTGCCAGTTCCAAAAACTGGGAGGGAAGAAAATACGAAATAATCAAAGAATTTCCTTTACTACCTTACGAAAAAAAGTAAGTAACTTTCACTATAAGAACAAAAACCATTCCGAAATGGAATGGCTTTTGTTTTGGATGATACAATTCGATTACGCTGATCCGATTTTGTACATGCCTGTTTTGCAATCTGGACATTTTGCCTTCATTGCTGGTTTACCATTTTTCATGGTTACCTTTTCTGGATTTGCGACTTCTTTTTTTGCTCGACATTTTACGCAATACATTGTTGCCATAGTTAGTTAGATGTCACCTCCTTTCATCATACACGCTGATAATAAACAAAATATAAAGCAATTTCAATTAAAAATACGCACAAAGCAAGTAGTATGCTTTTGAGAAGCTGTTTCCTGAACGTTAATTGAGGCTGTACCTCAGGCATGGTGTAATTGTAATCATATTGACACATATTTGTAAAGAGGATACAATGGTGTGCATGGTTGTTAACATCACTTTTGCATTTTTCTTTGCGTGGTTGTTTGTCATTACTTTCATTGTCCTGAAGACCAGAAGTCATTATGAACGACTTACAAAAAACTCTCATAAAATATCCCTAGAAGCAATACTTGATTCACTCCTTCATGAGACAGAAAAAAACAAAGTACTCGATCAAACTCTCCTAAAAAAAATTACAGAATTACAATTAACAACCCAGCATGCATACCGAAAAATTGGCATGATACAATTCCATGCGTTGGGCAAAACAGATGGTGAAAAAAGTTTTGTTATCGCACTTTTAAATGAATTAAATACAGGGATTGTGATAAATTTTATGTATATACCCGAAGGAGTTCGTGTTTATGCGAAACAAGTTAAGGACGGTAAAGGAGTACAACACGAGCTTTCTTCAGAGGAAAGGGAAGCGATAGCGCAAGCCCGTTAATGACAGTATTATTAATTTAGATTTACGTATGGAAATAAAGAGATTTATTGCATTGTCGATTATTTTTTTTGGTGTCGGATTTGGTCTAGTGTATGAAATAGATGCATTACTGAATTCACAGCAAAAAAAGGTTGTGACTAAAAAGATAGATGCAGTAGTTGATGAGGAAGATAGCGGTGAACCAAAAACTGAAGAGTGTCCAATAAATGGTCGCATGATGACAAAAGCTCAAAAAGACAGTTGGGAAAAACGGCGCCCAATGGGAATTATGATTGAGAATCATGTGGAGTCGCGTCCGCAGTCGGGTTTGTCAGCCGCAGATGTTGTGTATGAAGCAGTCGCAGAGGGAGGAATTACCCGGTTTATGGCGGTCTACTATTGTCAGGATGCTCCAACAGTAGGTCCTATCCGATCAGCGCGTGTATATTTTATGACATTGTTGCGCGAGTATGGAGTATATCCTCTCTATGCGCATGTGGGTGGAGCAAATTGTGACCCAGAATCAGGCTCAGGATGTGCAAATGGAGCAAAAGCGGATGCGCTCGGGCTTATCCGAAGACTTAAATGGGACTTATATAATGACCTTAACCAATTTGGAGTTCCATTTCCGTATTTCTGGCGTGATTATGAGCGATTACCTGGCGTTGCTACAGAGCATACGGTGTATTCATCTACGGCAAAACTCTGGGACTATGCCAAAAGCAAGCGCGAACTTACCAATGTTGATGAAGAAGGCATTGCGTGGGATGAAGAATTTACATCTTGGAAATTTGCGGATGAAGCAAAGTCTTTTGAACGAGGGAATGTTTCTAAAATTAGTTTAAGTTTCTGGAACTCATTTGCAAATGATTTTTCAGTTGTTTGGAATTACGACAAAACAAAAAATTCATATTATCGGATGAATGCTGGCAAACCTCATCTTGATAAAAATACAAACAAACAATTGGATGTAAAAAATGTGATTATCGTCTTTTCTGACGAAAGTCCAGCCAACGATGGATATGAAGGCGGACGCATATTATACGACTTAGAAGGTAAGGGAGATGCACTCGTATTCCAGAATGGTAAGGCAATTAAAGCGATATGGGAAAAAGAAGATCCAGAATCACGCATGAAGTGGTATGATGAGGATGGTAAAGAGATTTCGATTGTCCGTGGAAAAGTATTTGTGGAAATACAACCAACTGAAAACAAAGTTACCTATTAAATGAAGCACATGTTATCCGCATTAATACCTTCAAAAACGAGACGAAAAGTACTTGAACTTTTTTTTACTCATATTGGTGAGAACTATTACCTGAGAGGGATAGTCCGAGAAGTTGAGGAAGAGGTCAATGCAGTAAAAAGAGAGTTAGATATTCTTGAAAAGGCAAAATTACTTCATAAAGAGAAGCGGTTAAATAAAGTTTTTTATTCCCTCAATAAGTCATATATTTATTTTGACGAATTACTTAGAGTTTTCGCTAAACAGAGTGAATTCCCTCGTACATTTGTAGAACAAGCACCTCGACTTGGAAAAATAAAATTTGCAGCACTATCCGTAAAATTTGTCAAACATCTCCCAATTAAAAAAGACGAGGTATATTTTCTCCTTGTGGGATCAATAATCGTTCCCGAAGTAGAACAATTCATGAAACACATGGAAGGGAAGCTTGGACGAGAGATTGATTATACCGTAATGACTGAAGACGAGCTTGTTTTTCGAAAAAGAAATAACGATCCTTTTTTATGGCGCTTTCTAAGAACACCAAAAGTTATGGTATGTGGGAACGAAGAAGATTTAATGAAATAACCTATGAAAATACGGCATATTTTTTATGGAGTTCTCTTTGTGCTTTTAGTCTGGATGTGTCTTCCCGAAAATCTACCCGTCAAATTTACGGTAAATAAGTCAAGGGTTGAGTTTACAGTTAACCCACTCACGATTGACTTTCAGTTTTTTGGCATACAAATAAAAAAAGAGTTCAAGACAAAACTTGGTCTGGATCTAAAAGGAGGGAGTCATCTTGTCTATAAAGTAGACACAAAAGGAGTTGCTCCTGAAGACTTAAATGATGCGCTCGCTTCTGCTCGAGATATCATAGAAAAACGAGTAAATTTTTTTGGAGTTTCTGAACCATTAGTACAAAACATTCGCTCAGGAAACGAACATAGAATTTCAGTAGATTTACCTGGACTTGAAAATGTGTCCGAAGCAATTCAGCTCATTGGACAGACTGCGCAGTTACGATTTTTAGAGGAGGGAGGGGTAGATGAAAAAATTGCATCTACCGCATCGCTTCTTGAACGGCTAAATAAAGACACAGGGTTGAGTGGTACAAATGTTAAACGAGCATCGGTTGGATTTAATCCTGAGACTGGTAGTCCACAAGTGGTTTTGCAATTTACACCAGAAGGTACTAAAAAATTTGATGAAATTACCGCTCGCAACATTGGTAAACCGGTGGGAATATTTCTCGATGCCTTTCCTCTTTCTGCACCTATAGTTCAGCAAAGAATAAGTGAGGGAGATGCCGTGATTTCTGGGTCGTTTACTATCGATGAGGCAAAACAACTTGCTCTATCTATTAATTCAGGTGCACTTCCTCTGCCCATATCACTTATCGAGCAGAGGAATATTGGACCATCATTGGGTGCAGAAGATGTTGAGAAAAGCGTAGTTGCAGGTTTAATCGGTTTGGCAATGGTTGGTTTTTTTATGATTGGGTTTTATGGTAAGCTCGGTGTAATTGCGACAGTTGGACTTATATTGTATGGTATGATTTCCTTCGCGCTTTTTCGATTCATTCCTATTGTATTAACGCTTCCTGGTGTGGCTGGTTTTATCCTTTCCATAGGCATGGCCGTGGACTCAAATATTCTCATTTTTGAACGAATTAAGGAGGAACAGGCAAAAGGAAGAGATTTCAAAACAGCAGTTCGATTAGGATTTGGTCGAGCTATGGATGCAATTAAAGATGCAAACTTCACTACAATGCTCGTTGCATTTATTTTGTTTAATCCCCTTAATTGGGACTTTCTCCCTCAATTCGGACTAGTGAAAGGGTTTGCACTTACTCTTGGACTTGGTGTTGCCACAAGTTTATTTACTGGTATAGTTATCACAAAAAGACTTATTAACACGTTTTATAAAAACAAATAACGTATGATTCGATTCCACCGATTTACTTGGTTATATTTTGCGATATCTGCAGTTGTTATCGGGGCAGGAATAGTCTCGTTGGTCGGGTTTGGATACCGATTCTCAATAGATTTTACCGGGGGGACAAACCTCTTATATAAAACTGAAAAACCTGTTTCCTCTTCTGTTGTAGAAAAAGCTATCACATCTCAAAAAGTTCGTCTTGTACAGAAATCAATTGATGGCTCATCTGTATATTTGCAAACAAGCCCACTGAGTGATTCTCAGGAGCAAACAATTCGCACTGAGCTCCAAAAAGACGCAGGAAAAATAACGGTACAACGATATGAAACAGTGGGTCCCGTATTAGGAAAAGAGACAGGGATAAAAACGATTACCGCATCCATAATAGCCATCTGTGGGATTCTGCTTTATATGAGTTTTGCCTTTAAAGGATATACTTATGCGCTTGCCGCGGTTCTTGCAATGGCGCATGATTTTCTGGTGGTACTTGGCACCTATTCAATTCTTTCATTCTATTTCGGTGCAGAATTTGACCTCATGTTTGTTACTGCATTATTAACAACAATGTCATTTTCCGTACATGATACCATTGTTATTTTTGATAAAGTTCGAGAATACATTCGACAGAGCGGGAAGAAATCTATGGAAGAACTTTCAGATAAAGCAATTACAGAGACGATGGTACGCTCTCTCAATAATTCTCTTACGATTATATTTATGTTGTTAGCACTCTTGCTCATGGGGGGTGAAACGATTCGATTCTTTGTTGCGGCACTTCTCATTGGAACCATAACGGGAACGTATTCATCACCATTTATTGCTACACCATTACTCATTCTTCTCGAAAAGAAGAAACGATGAGGCATACTCATTACTATCGCGTAAAGGCACAATCACACTTCGAGTTAGGATACAAATTGGGGAAATTATTCAAGGCACCATCACTCGATACGTATCATGCGATTCTGAAACAAGTCTCGATACAAAAGCCACTATTGCTTCATGCACAAACATTTTTGCAGTTAACGCAAGATAGATTTCCTCACTATATCGAAGAGCTAAAAGGGTACGCAAAAGCAATTGATGTTGATTTTGCGAGTTATTGGCTTGTATTTTTGAATGAAGACTTAAACATTTATCCTGAAAAGTGTTCAACGGTAATAACAAATGAAGGCAAACTTGTAGGGCACAATGAGGATTTTGATGATCATTTTAAAAAAAGAATTACTGTTTTGGAAAAAACAATTGGAAACGTTTCAGTCCTCGAGCTTTTTTACTACACTAGTCTCGGTGGAACATCTTGTAGTATCAATTCAAACGGGTATGTACAAACCATTAACACATTAAATCATACCGATCAACGGATAGGTATTCCTCGAAATGTAATAGGGAGATGGTTGTCTGAGACAAAAGACATTTCCTCGGACTTCTCCCAAATGACACACATGGTACGCAGTATGGGATACTGTCATAACTTTGCACACATGTCAAACGGCATTTCGTTTATTGAATCTTCAGCTCATTCCGCTCTTTTGCAAAACTCTACATCTCCTCATATTCATACCAACCACTATCTTACCCGTTTGAGCACCTATGAAGAGCGGGGGGGAGAACCGGGCAACAGTGAGGACCGGTACCAACTTGCATGTAAACAAGCTAAGCCCATCATGTCAGTTGATGAAATGAAGCAATTACTTGAAAACATAACTTCACTTGCCTCAAATAAGAAACGCCAGAGTGAGACAATAGCCCGAGTGGTCATTGATCTACCCAATAAAGATTGGTGGTGTTGGCTTGCCCGTGAACAATCGAAAGGATGGATTCGATATCCTATTCATTTTTTATGACAATACACACGTTTAAACTCGGTGATCTACAAACTAATACATATGTGGTTGAAAAAGAGGGCAAGGCAGTTATTATTGATCCGGCAGATGATGCATCATTTATAACGGAGGAGCTTTTCAGAAGACGTATTACTCCAGTCGGAATGTACGGTACGCACGGACATTTTGACCATATGCTTGCAGTGGGGGAATTACAACTCAATTTTTCCATTCCTTTCTTCCTTAACGAAAAAGATATTTTTTTTACGAAACGAGTTAAAGAAACAGCAAAATATTTTCTTGGATATGATCCTGTCTTTATTCCTCCACAGACCATTACTCATTTACAGAACGGTTTGCACACTATCGATTTATTTGTTTTTAACATACTTCATATTCCGGGTCACACGCCCGGAAGCGTTGCATTCTATTTTCCTAATGATCAACTACTATTTGTGGGAGACACATTTTTTGCGGGTTCGATAGGAAAGGTTGATGCATCATATTCAGATAAAATTGCTATGCTTAATTCACTTAATTCTCTGTTTCAATTACCGCCGGAAACAATAGTATATACAGGTCATGGCGAGTTAACCTCGATTGGAATGGAAAAAAAATATAAGGAAGAGTATGTTCACTTACTATCACGATAGCTCTCAAGTGCAATAAGAAGATCCTCCCTCACATTATTCATTTTTTTTTCTTCAACCTTGGAAAATAAGTCACCCAGTATTTCGCCTATTCTACGACTGGGAGGAATGCCTAACGTTTTCATTACATCATAGCCATTAATTTTAAGATCTTTAACAGAAAAAGGTTCATATTGTACTTCTATAATTCTTTTTTTAAAGAGTTCAAATCTCCATGAAGTCGGCGTTGCCCCTGAGCCAATCCGATCACCGGTCCGTAAGTCGAGCATATCTTGAATTAATTCTTTTCCAATGTCGCGTATAAATCTGCGAACCGCTTTATCTGTTTGATCTTCGGAGACGGTAAACTGATGATGTTGAACTAAAGTGAGCAGTTTGTGTTTTTGTTCCTTAGACAGTCGAAAACGATCAGCTATCTGTGCAACTTGTTTGGTCCCAACAACTTCATGATTATGGAAAGTAACAATCCCCGTCTCCGTATCTTTTCTATATGTTTCAACTTTTCCTATATCATGAAGAAGTGTGGCAAGACGAGTAATGCTGTTTTGAGAGGGGCATGCCTTAAGTGCCATTATCAGATGTGTTCCCACGTCGTAAATATGATGGCGTTTGGGACTTTTCTGTGAGATTGCAAAACAAGCTTCTAGTTCAGGAAGAATGTAAGAGAGGAGTCCTGAACTTCTAAGAAATAAAATTCCTTCAGCAGGATGATTGCTTTCAATTATTTTAAGAAATTCATCTCGAATACGTTCCCATGATATGCACTCGATTAGCTTGGCATTTTTTTTAATTGAAACTTGAGTTTGTTCTTCGATCATAAAACCAAGCTGTGACGCAAATCTGATTGCTCGCATCAGGCGAAGAGCATCTTCGGCAAACCGTGTATCTGGATACCCTACGGTTCGGATAATCTTTTTTTCAAGATCATTTTTTCCTCCAAATAAATCAATAATTTCAGTTGTACCATTATTACTTCGAAGTGCCATCGCATTAATGGTGAAGTCGCGTCGAGCAAGATCCTCCTCAAGCGTTTTTGCCCAACGAATGTTCTCGGGGTGACGGTTGTCTGTATATGCATCCTCAATCCGATACGGGGTTATCTCAAAAAGATAAGGTTCCGCTTTAACGGTAACGGTTCCGTACGCGTTGTGGTAGAAATTATCAGGAAATAGTTTTTGGATTTGTTCTGGGGTAGCGTTTGTCGTAAAGTCCCAATTTGTTATGGACTGATGAAGCAAGATATTGCGTACAGCACCGCCAACAATATATACCTCAAACCCAGCATCTGATACAGATCTCATAAACTGTTCCACTTCTTTTGGGAGTTGTGTCATGAAATCAATTATACTTTGACTAATGACTTGAGGATATCAAGATTTTTTTTATCTGGACCGTTCCCGTCAAATCCTGGTGTTTCAATAATAAAGGGTATATTTGCAAGTGCTGAGTCGTTTATTAGGTTACGAAAAGGTGCAAGTGAGAGTGTACCGCTGCCTATGTTTTCATGCCGATCACGACCCGAGTTAAAAGGGTCCCTACTGTCATTTACATGTATAACAGACAATTTGCCGATTCCGATTTTTCGGTCGAACAAACTAAAAAACGTATGGTAATTGCTTGAAGTTGATATGTCGTAACCCGCAGAATACATATGGCACGTATCAAGGCAAATACGCACACGTTCATCGTCCACATCCCGGATTATTACTGCAAGTTCATCAAGATTTTTACCAATTTTATTATTTCCAGCGTTTTCTATTATAAAAAGTACATTTTTAGGGATCTTGTTCAGTACCTGTTTTATATTTTTTATAAGAGTGTTATAGTGCGTATTCTGGGTTGTATCAAATAATGTGGGGACATGTTTTTTATATGAACCAAGGTGGACAATACTTCCCATAATTCCGACCTGGGATGCAAGTGTGAGTTCCGTGATAAGTGATTGGATAGAGTTTTGCCCAATTTGTGAATCGTCAGCAAGGTTTACTAAATAAGAGGAATGAAAAAAAATAGGCCCAATAGCATGTTTTTCTTTCTCTGCCTTGAATAGTTCCCTTCCCTCATCGGTAAGTGCTGCATGGTTCCAACCTCTCGGAGAACTAGAAAAAATCTGGAGTGAGTTTCCTCCCATATGCACAACTCGCTCAACAGCCTTATGATATCCGCCTGATATTGATACATGTGCTCCAAAAAATTTAATCATTTTTTTGTATTCAATTAATAATCACGGAAGTGACAAAATTAAGATTTACATCGGGATCGAGTCGATGCAAAAGACTATCATCCACCACTAACTCCTTACTAACACTTGCCAGTGTATGATAAAGGGCTATTCCATGCTTTGGATCAAGAATAGAATCATTTTTTGCAACGATAATCTGTATTGGCAGGTGTATCTGTTGAGGTTTTAAGTGAGCAAAGTAATACTGAATATTCTCTCTCATTCTTTTCACAAATGGGGAAGATATAACTCCTAAAAGCAATACTTTTTTATATTTCCAAGCGATGCGTTTTTTTATATCGACCAACGGGTTAATGAGAATTATTTCATTACGCCAAGGAATTCGATGAACACTCAGCAGTACGGATAGTCCTCCGAGACTGTGTCCTACAATAACTATTTTTTTATATTTATTTTTAAAAAAATTAAGAATTGTTTGGATGTTTTTTGATTGTGTGGGAAGGTGGGGAACAAAATCACTGAACGTAATCCGAAATACAGCAAACTGTATCGAAATAGTTTCAGCCATTTTTATGACGCCGGGTGTATCTTTATTGTCAGTATATCCGCGGCGTATAGTAACGAGAGTATTTGATCTGAGAGGAGCGTGCAGTGTCCCTGAAAAGAACGATGATTTAAACAGAATTGATAATTCAGTTGTCATGTTGCCTATGGTAGATTTCTAATATCCTTTTTTTTAGATTCTCTGCAAATTTGTAGTGTTCAACTGTAGCAGCGCTAACCCATGCGTATTTGTCAAGTTTTTCTTCCAGGTGAATTGGCCCGTTCGTTTTTGTTTTACATAGGAAATGTTGTGCATGAAAATATCGTTCGTGGGATACAAACACATCTTCTCCTATCCATTTGTATGCAACAATATCTAATCCAACCTCTTCCTGTACTTCCCGTCGAAGTGAAGTCACTATTGGTTCATCGGGTAGTACTTTTCCTCCAGGAACTACCCAAAGACCAGGATCAATCTGTTCGCGAAACGATTTTTTTACAATAAGAATTTTATTAGTATTATCCATAATGAAAGCGGCAGTTGCGAGCACAATAGGATACTTTTCGTACATGTGCACAGTATATCAAAATACCCCTTGACTTAATTTAGCAGAGTTGTTATATTATTGCTAAGCATCCTTTGCTTTAACAATTGTTTAGCTTCGGATGGTATACATATGGAAGAGTTAACACCAAGACAGATAGAGATTCTTAAGGCAATTATTCATGAACATACAGAGAGCGGTGAGCCTGTGGGATCAGAAATACTTGAAAAAAAGTATAAACTAGGCGTATCTCCAGCAACTATTAGAAATGAAATGGTAGTACTCGCAAAAAAAGGCTACATTGCAAAATCACATTTCTCATCGGGGCGCATACCTTCGGCAAAGGGATTCCGTTTTTATATTAATAGAATCATGAAGCAAAAGGAGCTTTCTACAGCCGACGAGGTAGCATATAAAAATAGTGTCTGGGATGAACGTAATGAAATGCATAAGTTATTAACACAAGCAACGAAAGTATTAGCTCACAAGACTGGACTGGTATCACTCGCAGCTACAAACACAGGTGATGTGTACTACTCTGGTCTTGCTAACGTGCTTAATATTCAAGAATTTATAAATCGTGAGATAGAACGTCAACTGTTTGAACGCCTAGAACAAATCGAGTACTGGGAGCGTTTATTGTCACGTTTTTATTCAAGCGGCGAGACCGAAATATTTTTTGTATTAGGAGATGAGGGTTTTACTGATCCTATGTACGATTCATGTGCAAGTATTTTTGGAGATTTTGAAAGTCAGAATATTAAAGGAATTATAGGAGTCGTTGGTCCGAAACGGATGCATTACGACCTCTTGGCACCTCAAGTGAAATACTTTTCTGGATTACTTGAGGATCTCATCAAAGAACAGGTCGAATCAACAAAAACATAATAATTAACCTTTGTGTACTATGGACAAAAAAAAGAACGGTAATGACGTGCACCCGGAAGAAGATTTTAAAGCAAAATATTTACGCGCACTTGCAGATTATCAAAACTATGAACGAAGAGTGCAAGAACAACGGACTGAGCTAATAAAAATTGCTAACAAAGGATTGATATTAAAATTAGTTACATTTCTAGATGATCTTGATCGTGCAGAGCAGTTTATTACAGACAAAAACTTAGCACATATTAAGAATTCGTTTTTGAAGGTTCTTGAGAGTGAGGGTCTTGCAGAAATAGAAGTATTACATAAAGAGTTTGATCCCTATACATCCGAGGTTATCGAAATGGTGGAGGGGGAAAAAGACAACATCGTCACTGAAGTTTTGAGAAAGGGATATACTCTCAACGGATCAGTATTGCGGATAGCCCAGGTTCGTGTTAGCAAAAAGAAATAACGTTATAAATTTATTTTTTTAAATTATATGTCAAAAATAATCGGTATCGATCTCGGTACAACGAACTCATGTGTCGCTGTTATGGAAGGTGGGCAGCCAAAAGTAATTCATTCACAAGAAGGACGGAATGTAATCCCATCTGTTGTTGATCCTGTAAAAAGGGTTGTAGGTGATATTGCGAAGCGCCAGATGGTGATTAATCCTAAAAATACCGTTTTTTCAGTAAAACGGTTGGTAGGAAGAAGGTTTTCAGATCCCTCAGTTCAACAAGATGCAAAATGGCTTCCGTATAGAATAAAAGAGGGGCGTGAAGGTATGGCAGTTGTTGAGGTTGACGGAAAAACGTATACTCCTCAAGAAATTGCAGCGCAAGTACTTCAAAAAATAAAGTCTGATGCAGAAGCATATTTAGGTGAAAAAGTTGAAAAAGCAGTCATCACGGTACCTGCCTATTTTGACGACGCACAACGTCAGGCAACAAAACAAGCTGGAGAGATTGCTGGGCTTGAAGTGGTTAGTATAATCAACGAGCCTACCGCCGCATCACTTGCATATGGACTTGATA
>CAZLSE010000009.1:0-1025 GCA_964562055.1 uncultured Gammaproteobacteria bacterium | reverse complement strand
GTCATACACTTTAAAGGCTCCTCTGTCTCTCGCGAGAAACACTGATGATCTGTACTTGAACTTGGAGAAGGAGTATTTCAGGTAAAGGCCACTAACGGTGACACGCACTTGGGTGGAGATGACTTTGATAAAGTTATTTTAGACTTTCTCGCAGAAGAATTTAAAAAGGAAAACGGAATAGATTTACGACAAGATAAACAGGCGCTTCAACGATTGCGTGATGCTGCTGAAAAGGCAAAAATAGAACTCTCTTCCTCGTTAGAAACAGAGATTAACCTACCATTTATTACCGTGAAGGAAAATCAGCCTCTCCATTTTGTGCTTAAACTAAGTCGGGCAAAACTGGAGCAATTGGTTGGCGGACTTATTGAAAAAACATTTGAACCAGTAAAGTCATGCTTAAAGGATGCTGGAGTTGAGGTGGCAAAAATCGATGAGATTGTAATGGTGGGTGGAATGACTCGTATGCCAAAAGTGTTTGAACAGGTAAAGGCTTTCTTCGGTAAAGAACCAAATCGTGGTGTGAATCCAGATGAAGTGGTAGCAGTTGGTGCAGCTATTCAGGCAGGAGTTCTCACTGGAGAAACTAAAGATGTTGTTCTTCTTGATGTTACTCCTCTTACACTGGGAGTTGAAACTCTTGGAGGTGTATCAACACCGCTTATTCAGAGAAACACCACCATTCCAACATCTCGTTCTGAAATTTTTTCTACAGCAGGGGACAATCAAACCCAGGTCGAGATACATATTATCCAAGGTGAACGGCCTCTTGCAAAAGACAATAAATCACTAGGAAGATTTATCCTCGACGGTATCCCTCCCGCTCCACGAGGTGTGCCCCAAATTGAGGTGGCTTTTGATATAGATGCGAGTGGAATTGTTACGGTTACTGCAAAAGATAAAGCAACCGGAAAATCGCAGGCAATTAAGATTACCGGCTCTACAGGACTGACCAAAGATGAAATTGAAAAAATGAAATCTGAAGCTGAAAAAAATGCCGATAAAGACAAAGAGGAAAAAGAAAA
>CAZLSE010000008.1:26152-39095 GCA_964562055.1 uncultured Gammaproteobacteria bacterium | reverse complement strand
TGAGGCGGACGCTCCGTCCATGTCAATCGAGCCGTTGAGGTCAATGGTTGTAGCAGTAAGGTCAACTTCGGCTCCACCAGTAAGGGCAACCAACGTATCCGAGTCGAGGGTGATTGGGAGTCCGGTTCCGGCATTGATATCTACCGTTCCGCCATTGAGTTCAATCTCGCCAGCAGAAGTTGCAGTAATCTTGGTGTCAGAATCTACGGTTACAACTTTTCCAGTTCCAGCATTGATGTCAATGTCGCCACCAGTAAGGTCAATTTCAAGTGCTGACACAAGGCGGGTTTCGCCGAGACCAGAAGAGGTGACAGTCATCATGTCATTCGCGGCACCAGTTGCGGTCAAGGCACCATCAATAGTAACCGAGGTTCCGTTAATGTCTACAAGAGCGCCACCATTAAGTTCAACTTCAGTGTCAGAAGAAACAGATGCTTTCTTTCCATTGGCGGATAAAATTGAGGTGTCACCACCATTTATCATAGAAAGTTGTGATCCATTTGGACCATCTAATATCAAGGTTGTTGTTCCTGACATTTCAGCATCAGCAGATGATAGTGTTGCAGAACCGGTAGTTGATACAACAAAATCTGCCCCACCAATAACTCGGTTGGTTCCAGCAACATATCCCCAGTCAGTATCTTCAATAATTCCAGTTCCCTGTTGTTCAACAATAACCCAGCGGTTGGTATCGAGAATGAAGACCGGTTCATTGAGTTTGAAGTAAGTTCCACCAGACTTGGCAGTTGTGAAGGCTCCAATGTCAGCAAAGGTCTTTCCGCCGCCCGCACCCATTGCGATACCTTCGAGCATGGTCTGCACAGTTCCGTTAGAACCAGCAGTTCCGCCTGTGGGGATGACTCCGGTAATTCCAGTTACACCAATGCCATCAGCACCAGATGATCCGTCCGTGGTTGAAGGGAGAGTTGTTGCAACAAGGGTGTGAAGGTCATCAGCGTTTTCGTTGATTGCTCCAACAATTGAAGTTGCAGTAAGATTGGTTGAAAGAGCAGATACACCAGACTGGGAGAGGGGAAGAGAAGCTGTAAGGTTTGCGTCCTTGAGATTGAGAGCAGTTCCAGCGGCAAGGTCGATGGACTTAGCCGTATCAACATCAATACCACCAGAATCAGCTTTTATTGCAATGGCATTTTCACCGGTTCCTTGCATTTGCTGAACAATAACAGGTGATGTTGTGGCAAAAAGTTTGACTTCAGACTCATTAAGTTGAAGAACGGGACCATTCTGCCAATCTCCAAGTACAACCTCATTATTGGCTAATCGCACTCCGACGCCACTTGCGTTCTTGAAATAGTTGTATCCACTTGCATTTCCAGTGATAGATATTGTTCCTGAAGTATTTACAAGAACAGAGTTATCTCCTGATCCAGCAGTTACAACAAATTTGTCAGTATCGGTTCCATCAGCAATCTTAAAAGACCTTCCAGCGCTCATCGTCCAAGCTACATCGGTCGTGTCTACAGCAACCGCACTTCCGTCGTCGTAAGCGTCATCAAGGGAGTGAGTGATATCAATATTACCATTAGTGATATTGTCAATGTCGCCCTGCAATTCAGCCAAGGCACCCTGAACACTTCCAGCCTCAAGTCCAGTTACGCCAGAGATACCAATCTTGGAAGCACCGGATGAGCCTTCAACCGTTGAACCGAGTTCGGTTTCAGTGTAGTATCGACCATCAAGTTGTCCATTGGTAAGTTCTGATTCAGTAAAGTATCGACCATCAAGTTGTCCTGCATTGAGTTCACCTTGGGTGTAGTAGCGGTCATCAAGTTGTCCAGACTCAAGTTCTGATTTGGAATAATAAAGGTCATTATGGTTGTGGGTTCCGGTGACAGTTACGACATCGGTGAATCCAGTTCCAGTAACGAATCCCTTCAAAGGAGCAGAGTTGAGCGAGTAGATTTCTTCAAACATAAAGTCGATTGAAGAAGGAGTACCTTTGGAGAGAGTAGCGAAAATAAAGTCAGTTTCATAGAGTCCTGACCCATCTGATATTCCATGAATCACAACACCAGCAACTGTGGTTACCACTACTGAAGCGGCAGAACCTGTTGCGGTAAATACCGCACCACCAGAAATGCCATTCAATGCTCCACGAATTGCAGTTGCAACTGTTGCGGCATCATCGTTATTAGCGATAGTTGCATTAACATCAACATATCCTGCAAGAGCATCAAGGGCTGGGTCGCCAACATAATTAAGGACGATTCTATATTTTGTCGTTGGACTTGCAATCAAAAACCATTTGCCGTGAAGAACATTATTGGTGTTTGGATCAACAGTAATTTCAGCCTGTTCTTGAGCGCCCATTGTAAAGGAGGAACCATCGCTTTTCTTGAATGAAAGAGTATACGCAGAGCCACCATAAGTAAGTTCACCGTAAGCCGATCCACCAATGTTGTCAGTAATTGCATCCTTGGTAATAGCATCACGAAGTTGAACCTTGTAATTTTCTATACCAGCACCGTTTGTTCCAGTTCCAGTGGTGAGAACACCCTTGGCTGATCCGTCATTTGTCGCTGTATCCGTAACTGCCGCCGCCTGAACCTGTGAGGTCACGACCGTAGAGGCTCCGCTTACAGCCAAATTTTGCACTAAATCCCATAATGCAACAAGTTTGTAATCGAGAACATCGGTGTGAACTGTGTGGTTCGTGGAGAGGTCAGTGGCTACGATAGAATGAGATAGGTCGAGATTAGAGTAGACAATCGGACTTGTTGGGTCTATGTGAGCATTGCCGATTGAGTGATCTTGAATCTGGCTACCCCTGATTTTGGTTAAAGCCATTGAAAATCCTCCTTAAGAATTTTTTTTGAATTATACTTATCTTGCTATCAAATTACCAATTTATTGACAATTCCTCGATGGGAATATAATTATTTTCGGTCATTGTGATTCTGATAAGTATCATATATCCAGAATCCGCCGTACTGTATTTACCAGTCGTGAATTCATAATAAAAAGTATCATGATTGATTAAACATCCGTCTGAATCCTCACCATTGAAATCGGCTTCATTATAGAGTTGTTTCAAATTCATCCAGTTTGTTTGACCCGGAAGTTTCAATTCAACGTCTATATATGGACAGGTATTTGAATCAAATCCTTTAATATAAATAACACCATTATTGTGTGGAACACCGGCATCCATAAACGATCTGATATAATATCGAGACCCCGCATATCCACTGTAATTTGATGTTTGCACTGGTAAATAGTTTATGGTAAAATTCGTTCGTGGGTAAATAAGAGAACCCGCAAAACACTGTAAATCATTTGCACCAATAGTCGCCGCAGAATTCCATTGATTTTTATAATCGTTAAATGTAAAATCATAATTTGCCACAGGTAGTCTATATGCTTCATCAACAAAATATTCGTGTACGTCTGTTGATTTTACGCCATAGGTATTGATTAATACATTTTCTTGATATGAAAAATCCTCAGATTCTAATAAGTTATACGCCTTGGCGTGTATAGATGGCCTACTCTTTACAACATTTGGAGTATCGATTATTTTTTCTTCGTCTGACTGAAGTATGGCGTTAATGAACGGCTGTCCAAAGTTTATATACGATGAACCTACCGATCCATGATTAATCCAATATGGCGAAATAGCCAATTCGGATGAATCGACGTTGACTTGATTTGGGAAAATATATGTATTGTTGAAAAGATTTTCGACCCTGAATGAACACCTAAGAGAATCGTTTATCGCATAATACCTTAACCCAGACATGTATTTGTTTGAAATCAACCTGCCTTGCCTAATGTCGAATGAGTTTATGGTTATTGGCAATGAACTGGTATCATAGAAAACTATAAGTTCAGGCGTTTCATGTGTTGTAGTGTCATATGAATGCGCCAATTTTATTGAGTTTTCACCAGATACCAAAATCGTATCGTTCAAGTATAATTCAAACTTACCCTTTTGATATTTTGAATAATTGTTGTACATTTTTACTTCAGTAACTTTTATATATCCATGAGACCCAAATGCTGGCGTATATGTTTGGGCGGTCGGTCTTTTTGATTCATCAAAATGATTGAATAAGTCAAAGGTGTCCACAAGCATGTTGTTAACATAGAGAAGCAACATGCCCTTATCAGCAGAATTAAATTCAGCATCTGGAAGTTGAGCGGTTAAAACTATTTCACCTCCTTTAATGATTTTTTGGAAATATTCTTCAGGCTCAAGCGTTACGAATCTTTGGTCTTGTACATATCCATGTGACAAGTATCCACTATCATAAGACCTGCCTGTAAGTTTTAGCGCACCGGAAAGAGGTGCGGCATCTTCAGGAATAAGATATTTCAAGGCATCAAGTTGTTCGGTTATTGATTCCATTTTTGAATCAATTTCAACTTCAGTATAATAGCGAGAATCGTGGTCTGCATTTTCTCCATAAAGGTCTGGCATATCTTCAAGGTCGTTGTGGTTTGATGACCCACCAGCACCTTCAGCTTCAATTGGAATCCATCCTTGAGATTCAGAATCCCATCGGTACAATTTTCCAGTATTGTTTACGAGTCTTACATCGCCGTCAGTGTTATTGATTGTCGGCAAAAATGAAAGTGCTTCAACAGGGTCTTTCCATGAACTGTTGGTTCCTGATCCGGTTAGTGGCTCCCAATGGTCGTCATCTCCATTCCAATAATAAATTGCACCTTCAGAAACGACAAGGCGAACATCTCCATTTCTGTTCCCAATAGTAGGAAGACTTGTATATGCAATTACAGGTTCTCTCCAATTCACCGCTCCGGTTGTCGGCACAGAGCCATCATCGCCAGAACCACTACCACCTGAACTGGAACCTCCACCACCAGAAGGTGGGTATGCAATTCCACCAGCACCCAATCCTTCAAAGTCATCAATATTTTTTGGGTCAGATATCGAAGATTCGGCAGGAATACGAATATAATCTCCCGCCCCGCCTTCATCATATGCTTTGATTTTATAAAATGGTTTAATGCCTGTATTGGGATCAACAGACAAATCAGAATAAAAATTAAATACTTGACCGTTGTCTGGATTTATATTTTGAACAGAAAACTTGTTGCCAGAAGGCAATATTTTTGTCCATGTTCCTGTTGTCCCATTCCAATCCATCGACCTCCAAATATCATATCCTGTGGCATGTGCGGTAGATTGCCATGATATGATATATCCATCAGCGATTAATTCCAAAAATGTAGCCGAGTTTTCTCGTGTATCAACAATTTGATGAAGTTCAATAGCAAGCACATCAGGTGTCGTCAATCCACCAATCCATGCCTGTCGTGTAGTCCAATCTACTGTCTGTTTGGTTATTCCGTATAGAACAAACTCGTCTTCATTTTTTGCGATTGACGAATTCATTGTCGCAATTACGGAAGCAATACCTTTTAACACGACACGAGAGCCTTCATTGACATCAATGACTGATTTTATCCATTGCGCTCGTGCGCCCCAAAGTGTTGCACCTTTGTCAGTAGGGTCTCCAAAGAATCCAGCACCATAATTATCAGATGATGCTGAACCGGGGTTAATAGTTGTATGAATGGCTGTTATATCAGATATAGCGGTAGTAAGAGATGATTTTAATGCTAATAATCCATCATCAATTTCAGTTTTACCAGATGGGTCAGAAGATGTTGCCCCATAGGTGTAATATGAGTTGAGGATTGAGAAAAAATTGTCAATGGCTGTTATCGCCTGATTAATTTTTTCTATCCATCCATCCTGCAAGTCCCAGTTGGTGGCTATTCCCGGAATGATGTTGGGATTAACAAAATATCCAACATCCAAAACCTTGGTATAATTTATCCATCCGATTAATTCTACAAGTTTGTTTTTAACATTGGTAATAGCATCAGACCAATCATCGAGCCATTTATTTGGATTGGGATTATAGGTTGGTCCAGAAATGTTTTGTCCCAATGAATCATAAGTTCCATTTCCATAATAATAAACGGGTTCGGATGGAGGGTTTAGATAATTTTGGTGAACTACAATTATTGTAATGTCATCTGTAGGTAAAACAACAGAATTGAGTCTGACATATGTTCCGCTGTGATATTCTAGGTCATTATAACTAATTTGTATTCCATTTTTATAAACGTTGATAGTATCTGTATATCCGGGGATAGGGTCTCCTTCTTCGCCACCACTATATCCTCCGTATGACTGATAATCTATAGGTCCAAATTCACGCAAATTTCCAAGATAACTTTCACTGCCTAAATAATCATATCTATCATGACCATAAGCCGCTGGTACATAGAACTTATAAAATACGTCCGTATTTCTTTCACCAAGCATTGTATCACTGTTGATAATAGAACTTATCAACGGCTGTTGTCCAGAAAATGATTTAATTCCAAGTTGAGAATGTAAGCCGATTAACGCAACCAAATCATTCAATAAATCATTCAACTTCCCAGCATGGTTAGCCGGATTGGAATCTCTATTGGACATGAAGGATGAATCGGCAAGGTCAAAAATACCCTTGCGAGCGTTATCTTCGTTTGATACAAAAAATCCTGAGAGATGTGGCTTACCGCTTAAAACAAGATTGGCGGCTGTTTCAAGGTTGGCTCGGGCAGACGAACAATACGATGGGATGGTATAATTATTTGATCGAATAATGTTGTTTCTGACAGTACCCTTAATCAAATAAGATATTTGGTAATAGCATCTGATAAGACCTTCAACACCCATGTGTTCCCAGTCGATATTTTCAGTACCGGAAGCACCAAACAATTGTTGGCAATTAAAAAAGTCAACATCTTTTTGAGATTCAATTTCAGGCGCAGTTGAGCCATCTCTTGTCCAGAGTATATTTATTTTGGACATGAGCGATTGTGACCGCTTGAGTTTTGATTTTTTAATCTTGTCCTGAATTGTAATGTTTGCCATTATTTTCCCTTATTTAATACATGCCTCAAGATTGACAAAAATGCTTTCTATTAAGTTTCGACATTTCTTTCCATAAAAAACTTCAGCACTTTGAGTAAATATTGAGGTTATTATAATTTTGTTTTTCGGTAATCTCATATTTATGGAATAATAGACATCAAGTTGATAATCATATGCTTGATTATCGTGCATGGTAGTATTTTTTATTTTACCGATAATGACATGTTTCATGTGTGGGTCTAAATAAAGAATGTACCTACCATCTTTTATATTATATCTTATTGACATTACACCATTCCTCCTAGTAGCGGTATCATCATTTCAGCCTGTGCATCAATTTGTGCGGCAGTAACAGGAGTATTAGGAGCCTTTTCTTTTATCATGAGTAATAGTCCTGCTATGGCAATTCCAAGTGGTGGCACTACGGGGCATACAAGCCACTTATTAAATTGTTGTTCAAAGGTTCTTAATTGGTCTGGTATTTTTGGGAATTTGGGTAGTGTAGGAAGTTGAGGCTGGTCTGGCAAATCAGGATAGTATGGAACTGCTACTTCAAAATCAGTTGCCAATTCTACATTTGGTTCCCATTCGCTCGTAATGGATATTTCAGCCAACTCTTTTTTTACTGTCAAATCCATTTCCATAAATTTCAGTTCAAGTTTTTTATTGATAATTGTCGTAATCATGGTCACAATTTCAGCAAGCCAATAATCCAATTCTTTTATTTTTTGGATATATTCTTCCTTCACATCCATTTTGCCTTGTTCTTCCGCTTCTTTTGCTTTGGAGGCATATTCAAATATCACCGCTTGATATTTTGACATTTCAGCGTCTTTTATGATAGTCAGTTCTTCTATTTCTTTTTTTAATTTTTTAATGTCATCTTCAAGCGTTTTAACATCTTCCTTTATTTTGGTTTGTTTCGCAGTAAGGTCGTTATAGAGTTTGGTTTGTGCGTCTGATCTTTTTTTCTGTGCATCAGTATATTGTTTGTTATATTGGGCTTGTAAGTCTGCAATAATTTTAACCATTTTCTGGTTTATTTCTGCTGGTAAAACCTTCAGTTTTGTCATGAGTATGGATATTACAATTCCCACCACTGGAAGAGGTATTGGTATGCCAGCAGGAGATATCATGAGCGCAGGCATGGTAAGCGTGGCTTGTGCTGTGGCTTGGAGTACACCTGTCCCTTGAGCATCTTGAGGAACGAAGTTTCCACCGACTTTAATCGCTTGCGGGAGTGCAGGAATAACTGGCATATAGTTATCTTGCTGATTATGTCAGTTTTACGCTTTTTGATTTTGCAGAATCTGATCTGCCTTTTACGACAGGAGGAAAGGTCGGTCCATTATTGGTAGGATGAGTATGATTATTGAACGTATTTTGAACGAAATCTCTAAAGCCCTCATAAAGAGTTCCATAATTTGAACTGCCATTCAAATTGACAAATTTGCCTGATGGAACCGTAACATCAACGTTGCCGTCTTTGGATATTTTCAATAAGGTTCCGCCAGCAGATAATGACAATTCATCCTCAGAAATGTTGACGTTCATTTTACCGTCTTCAGTATCATAGCCAATGTCAATACCATCTTCTTTTAGGGAGATGGTGTTTTCTTTTGAGTTGTCATTGAATTTATATTTTAATTTGATTTCTGAATCGTTTAGTTTTATAAGGTTGACAGCATCTTCTTCTAGGTCATATGCTTCTTTATGATAAGTATAGTTGCCGTCATCTTGCTTTACTTTTGCAAGCGTAAGTGAATCTTTATTGAGTCGAATTATGTTTTCTACTTTGTTTTCTGCGGTATCGAGTTCGCCAGAATCTTTTTTGGTGTATTGAGTTTTTATGACAAAATCTTCAGGCGATTCTGCTTCGACGGGTGTAAGGTGATCCTTTTCTTCTTTGCTTCCATATGAGAGTAAAATTGAACCAACCCAGATTCCAGTATCGTCTTGGTTTTGTTCAAACAATACCATTCCATGTGCGCCAATAGGTGGCAAGGCTTGCATACCCATATTGGGCAATCCGCCGAATGGGGTTAATACTTCAACTTTGCGACTAACACCAGATATGTCCGATGCAAGAAGTCTAACACGGATTAATCCTGTTTCTGGAAAATCCGATGTGTCAACTACTTCTGCTCGCTGTAATCCTGATATTCGTGCCATATTTTACCCCATTATAAATTCTATTGCTTTTCTTTTTTCTTGTATATACGGGAACATCATTCGCCATCTTGAAATAAATTCATCCATGCTGGTTCCTGAAAGCGATAACTGGTGTTTCAAATCATTCATGGTTGCCGGTCTAAAATCTCTTATTTTAATATGTTCCCATCCTACATCTGGAAGTGTTTCAATTCTATAACTAGAATGCCAGCCGTTAATTGTCAGACATTCTCCTGATGCAAATCCGCTATTGGATTCAATTAATGTTGGTATTAGTATATCAGGTCCACCATCATTATAAATAGGTATACCAAATTTAATTTGTTTTATATTCATTATGCACCTATAATGTTTCTTGATGGTATTCGCAACATGGTTCCAACCTTTACTTCTTTGATCGGGTCTGAAATGTTGTTGGCATCAGCGATAGCCCAGTCAAACGTGGCAGTTCCATAATGTTTAAATGAAATCAGGTCGAGCCTGTGTTCCATTCCTGCTTCAACTTCATACATTGTATCAAAACTACTTGTGGCATCTTTCAACTTGTTTTTATAAAATCCGCATCGAAGATTTTCAATTGAATCATCATATATGACTTCATAGTTTTGCATTTTACTATTAGCCTTGTATACTGGTTTGATTATTAAATCTTTTTCGTTTGCTGTTAACTTTTTAGTTGCCATAATGGTTCCTTATTACGATGGATTATGAATTTCATTCAAGCCACCATCTTCCCAGTGCTGAAGGTGTTTGGTGAGCGTATAGAAATCTCTAAGGTCGTGCCATCCATTGTAGACTTCTTTAAGTGACAGGGTTACGTCATATAATCGAGGGGTTTTATTGGGTGTATATCCAGCGTCGAGATTTGGGTCGATACTGTATTCAGAAACCACCCATCGAGCATTCACATAGGCATCTGCCGTTCGGTTATATCCGCCGAGATATTTGCCAAAATCAATCATAATTATAGGTGGTGTAACTGAACTGTAAGCACTGATTGGGAGCGTAAGAGACCGATACATGTTCAATATCATTTGAACATAATCCTCTGTCCAACCTTTTGCCCAATCCATCATATCATTTCGCTCTACGTTTGTATCAGATACCGCTTCTCCCATTTTATCTTTGTATTCGCCCTCTTTACTATCAACAACGGCGTAAGATGTTTTAAACTGTATTGATCTTGCGCCAGAGTTTGAATAAATAAAATGCTCGTGCGTTCTTCCGAAAGCGGTGACTGCATTCCAGTTAGCACTTCGTGATTCGCCAGAAATTTCAGGATTAAACTGGAACGGTATTTCAAAAAACAGATTGCCTCGCCCGCTTTTTACCCTATCCATTGCATATCCAGTAGAAACCAATATTCCGCCCAAGTTAGTTCTTCTTGTGGTTATTACACCACCATCTGTTCCTGCAACTTTTATGGTCATATCATAATTATCTGGCTTATCAAGAACCTCTCTACTCTTTTTAATTTTTGCATAATAAGAAACGCTTGCCGTTTTATCTCGCTCGGTTTCGCCCGTGCCGCTATTGACAGTAAATATCTTATTCCCAGCATCGAGGTTATCCATTGTTAAAGAAGCAGTATCTTTATTGACTGAAGTAATATCTGTGTTTGCTGTTACATATTTGATATCGAGTTTATTGTCTGTACCATATATGGCAACAGCCTTCGCTCCCTTTGTTTGATCGGGTGTGTTATTAACAAATGAGAATCCAACCGGAATATTTATTTTATTTTTTTCACGAGCAGGGATAGTGTTCACTTGATCTTTTAATACAACCTCAGAATCCTTTTGCCCTTCATATCCTGTGATGTTCATCTCTTTTTGATAAAGCGATGTTGCAGATTTTGAAACACTGACAGCAGGATACTTATTAATTGGGCTTCCAGAATCTGGTAATATATTTAATAGATTTTTTCTTGTATCTGAAGTTTCAATATCCCCAGAATCCTTAAACCATGCGAAGGAATACATATTTGGAATTCTTGTAAATCCTGATCCAAGAGGGTTGTCACTTTCACCTTCAAGATGCTTTTGAATGCCATAAAGATTTTCACGAACCTTTCTTTTAGGCTTTGTTCCAAGGTTCGTCAAATAGTTTAATGCACTTTGATATAAAACGTTTTTGCCAAAATTTGACATATCAATGTCATCACTGCTCGCATCGGCATAGATATCATCTATTTGAGTTATTGCATTGAAGTATGATTTGCTCCCAACGGATTGAGCAAGTGATATATCAAAAATTTCATTGGCATTTACTGCACTTCCATAACTAGAACCAGTCATAACCATCAACCTATCTCTGGCTGTTTTAAGTCCATTATCTGTAGATGAAACAATAGCATCTACAAAGTTTTTTCTCATGTCTGGTATTAGTGAGGAGGTATTTTCTATTTCAAAGAGGTTTGATAAATGTGGATCGTTAAATACTTGCTCCCCTGTTCCGGTTCTATATTCATTTTCGTTTTTAGTTTGATAACTGAAGGTAGATTTAGCGGTAGATATTGCTGATGCGTAAGTTTCAGCCAAATATTTTGACGGAATAAAATGAGTTGTTTTACCTAAAACATCCGGGTTTTTTGAAATGCCATTATTCGATTCATAGTATTTTATGATTTCATCTTTAAATGGTGCAAGTCCTGAATTATCATAACTTGTCATAAAATACTTGTAATCATACATGTCATTCAAATACGCTCTTCGCTTTTCATGATTGGCAAATATTTTTTGTTCCTGAAGTGCGAAATCAGCCTTGTCTTTTGCTATTGACAAAGCATCGTTCTCTACCTTAAACAAATAACCTTTGGTCGCGTCAAAGTCATCAACGCTATCCGGCTTTCTATTTCTATTGAACGACCTCCAATCAAGACTTTCTGCACTGTCTGGATTTACCCTTTGTGTGTTTGTTGGTGCGCCAGTAGAAAGGTCAAGTTCAGGTCCGTCCTCCGACCGCTTCATTGAAATAGAATAGGTCTGATTGCTTTCTTTTTCTGGTTTGGAGAAAGCCGTAGTTGCGTCTATATATTTTGTATATTCAGAAGGTGAGTCAAAATTGATCAATATGTTAGCGAACTGCATGTTGAGTTTTTTGATGTTATCTTCGTAAGTTGTTCTTCTTCTCTTTAGATGTTCAAGAGCATATTCATCATAATCTCTCTGCGAAGGCTCATATCTTTGATTCCACCTGCCATCAGCCCCAATAATTTTTTGTGGTTTTGAATATTCAGGGTCTGCACTTCCATCTTCGATTCTCTTTTGGAGTTTGGCAATTTTGGCATCTATAGCGGAAAGGTTTGATTCATATCCTGCATACCTATTTGTTATTTTTGCTCGAACGGCATTATAATAGTTTGCCATTGAACTAAACATTCCGCTTGCAGACCTGTCAATCTGCGGACCCATTCCCGGATGGGTAGCATCACCTGATAATAGTCCATGGAATTCTTCGTATTCCTTGTTTTTGAATAAGTCTAATGGGTTGGCAGTCATGAAATTAACAACCGGATTTAAAACATCAAATATTTTATCCGCCTGATCAAGAACTCCTGATGCTGAAAGTTCAGCAGGTCTCTCATTTCGTTTTTCTATTTTATCTGGATTGTATCCCATGAGAACGCTATTCTGAAGTCTCGAATGCACATATCGAGCAACTTCTCCGGTAAGCGCTCGCTGACCAAACCTTAACAGTCCATTATCCATATCTGGTTTGAATACCGGCATGGCTACATATTTTGTGAGACCAAATGTTTGAGTTGCGGTGCGAAGAAGGTCGGCAAGACCAATTCTTGCAGGGATGAGGTTTGTCCAATCATATACCGGTCGATATTCTGAATCAGGGGAG
>CAZLSE010000008.1:14863-26124 GCA_964562055.1 uncultured Gammaproteobacteria bacterium | reverse complement strand
ATCAATATTTGAAAGGTCTTTTGGTCCTGTTGGATTTGCAACCAATATCGTTGCCCCACGGTCAGCAATTTTTGAACTTGTTCTGCCAATAAACTCTTCTGATGCTGTATCAAATAAAGTTGTATCGGTAGGGTTTGCAACCAAACTCAAAGCCATTGATTCATTTTCCACAGACACGGTGTTGTCTTGGATATCATCAGATGTTTTTAATGCTGTTCTTGAAGCAATAGAGACTACATAGTTGTCTTTGCCAATATAGTTGCCGGGTTTGGCATCTAGCCCATCAATTCGTGGAATATCATTTTCTTCAAAACCTGCGGCAGTTTCTTTCGGACTAAATGTATGAGTAGGTATAGAAACTGGAAGAATATCCTCAAATGTCTTATTGGTTTTATTGCCCAATTCCGTGGAATATGCATTTGCAACCGGTTCATCTTTGGCATTATGTGGAACTTTTGAATAATCGATATGGACGATATCATTGAATGCCCTATTAGATGAAACATTGAGCGCACTTTCATGAGAGGCTACAGATTTCTTTTTCTCCTGCTCTTCTTCAACCTGCTTCAAATATCCCTTGAGGATTTCATCATAAGAATATTCTTTCTTTACTTGGTGTGTTCTGCTGGTATCAATTTCAGATTTGCTTTTGTCTTTATGAGAAGATAGTTTTTCAAGTTCAATTTCATCTTTCGAAAGACGACTATCAACAGACTCGATATCAGACAACCCTTTTGATTGCTGTGTCAATTGGTCTATGTTCCCAGACCCTACAGAATCAATTGCTTCCGGGACTATTTCTGCCTTGCCATCAGTTACCGATCCGATTTCTGATGTCAAGTCTTCTCCCATGTCTTTTTTAGTCCACGATGGGGCAGAAACATTTATATTTGATTGACCTTTTGATTTATGCGAAATATTTGTATTGATTTTAGATTCTGTTTTTGAAAGGTCTGATTGTGCCTTGACAACAATTTCTTCCTTGGAAGAATGTTCGTCTGATAGACCGATATCATTTCGCTTTTTCGCTAGATGGTCTTTGAATACGGCAACGGGTTCGCCATTTTTATTTCGATAGACTCCGTTTACGTTTACAATTTGTTCATCTTTGGCATCATGAGAAATATCGGCAGATACTTCATTAGATGACTTTTGTACATGAGAAACATCTGCATTGACCCCTAAATCATCTTTTGAGTTAAGCCTTCTTGGTTCAGATACTTGTTGAGAAGACTTGTGCGATCCAGTTACCGTATCTGGAATAGTAGAACTAGATTTAGCAAGGCTTACGCTTGAATCATCAACCGATATGGAATCTTTTGCCAAGTGCTGTGGATCAATAACCGTGACTGAATCTTTAGAGGATGAACTAACAGGTTCAACAAAAATCGACGGCTCTTTATATTGAGTTTGAATTGGCATTGATAATTCAGTGCTGTCTTTTTTTGATATAGATACAGGTTCTTGTATTCCAGTAATTTCTTTTTGTTGAGGATTGGCGAATGAGCCGAGTGTTCTAAGAGATTTTTTTTGTACTTCAGTTGGCCAACCAATATCCTCTTGGGATTTTCCGGTGAGAATTGGTGGAATAGTGTCTTCGACTTTTATATAGCCGTCATTATTAGCCATAAGTTCCTCATTATTTTGCGAGTGCTAGTTTTGTATCAATTTGCCGATTATAAACTTCTTTTTTTGGTTCTTCTTTCTTGTCTGAAAGTATCTTTACTATTTGTTCAGTATTATCCATAATCGCAGATAGGTAGGTATTGCTTTCTGCAATAAGAACAGCAACTCTGTCGGTACTTGCACTAGCTGGGTTATCCGTTGCAGACGGCACAATTGTTCCCATTATTTTCATAGTCGCGCTTGCCAACATCGATCCAGTTGATATTTTTGACATTGATTCAGAAATAGCATCGATTGATTTTATAAACTCATTCGCAAATCCCTTGCTGATTGAACCCATTACATCTTTTAATGCAATAAGGTTTTGAACAGCAGTTACTCCAAACTCAGCAACATTCTTTATACCGTTGCCCATATTAGCAAATGCTTCGCCGAGTTTTGAAACCACGGGTATCATAAGTGCCATGGCTATACCCATTCCAGCAAGAACTACAAGTCCCGCAAGAGCAAGACCTGAATAAGCACCGAGCATAATCATTGCCATTCCCACCAACATTATTCCCGCCGCCATGCCAACAAACAATGGAACAAGAGTGGCAACAACAAGGGAGAACGCTGACATGCCTTCTGCCGAATTGGCAATGACATGAATGAGTAGTGCAATAGATACAACAATGACTGCTACGCCAAGCGAAATTAAGAACATTGCCGCACCAATTGCAAGTAATCCGGGTGCCGCCGCTAAACCTGCGGCTCCTAATATTGAAATTGTAATTGCAAATGCAATCATGATACCAATCATTCCACCCATGACAATCGCCATTATTGCAATGAGTCCGTTTATTTGTTCAAGATTAAGCCCTTTCATGGTTGTTGCCAATAATGCAACTGAAGCAACGATAAGGGCTATACCTGCGGCAATAAAGAATATTGCGGCACCCATGGCAAGTAGTTGCTTTGGACTTATACCTTTCAGTGAGTCCATAAGACCCTTTGATCCTTTCGATGCAGATTCAGCAGGAGAAGCGGCAGGTGTAGCCGCCGCAGGAGTTGCAGGTTTTTTTATTTTATTTAATCCTAAAAGACTCTTTACGGCATCTTTTGCGCCTTTTATAATTCCACCAAGTCCATTTTTAATATTACCTAGACTACCAGAAATTAATTTAAGTGGATTTAATAATTTCATAAATCCAGCACCTAATCCCAGCAATCCAGCGAGTACCGCTCCACCAGTTATAAATCCTAATACATCGACTATAATTTTCCCAGCCAATCCACTTTTTTTCAATCTTTCAAAGAGTTCAGTTACTACACTAATTACTTTTGCCAGTTTTCCAAGAATTGGTGTTAATGTATTTATAAGCGGAAGTACAAATGCTTGCATAACAACATTCAATTGATTCCATAATTTATTTAATTCACCAGCCATGGAAGCGCGAGCCTTATCTGCCTGTTCTTGGAGACTGGCTTCTTCTTTTTTCATAGCCAAATCTGCGGCAGTAAGGTTGGAAAGAGATTGGACTTGCTCAAGTGTCATTCCATATTGTGCCGCCATTTCTTTCAAAGCGAACACATTGCCACCATATTGGGCTTTGAGATTTTTAGCAAGTTGCACCATTCGCTCATCCATATTGGCAAGTTTTGAAGTGTCGCCTGTCATCATTCCAATAGCATCTGATGCGGACATTCCAAGTCCTTGGAACAACAAAATGTTTTCTTCAAGGTTTCCCGGATCGAGCATCTTGGTGAGCATTTGATTTGCTTCATCAGCAGACAATCCCGCCTTGGCAAAAGCAACATTTAATTTAGCAACACCTTGCGTCAATGCTTTAATGTCTTTTACTCTTCCGCCAAACACTTTCATGGTTCGCGTCATCGATCCAACTTGTGTTGCAACACCGCTTGCTTCAGAAGCGGTGAGTCCAAGTTGATGTTGTACATTTGCCATTACATCTGCCGCACCAGCCACCTCGGTTTTTGATAATCCACCAATCTTGTATAATGACTTTATGAATTCAGTTGCTTGATCCGTTGACATGCCAAATGCCTGAGACATTCGAATTGAGGTTTTACCCAATTCTTCCATGTCTGCGATATTTGTGGTTACACGCTGATTAGCAAGTGATGCCATTGCCTCAGTTGCTTCTTTCATGGAAACTTGAGTAGAGGCTCCGAGCGAAAGAACGGCATCAGAAAAACTCCACACCGGTTTTGCCATGGCAAGCCAATCCTGTCTGAGATTGTTTGTTGCCATTCCTAATTGAGTAACGGTGGTTACCATTTGTTGTTGTGCTTCAGCGGCATCTGAGAAAACTTTATATGCTCCTGCCGCCAATGCAACCTGCCGTAATGTATTTACACCATCCGGCAAGAAACCAAACAAATCAGAAAATGATTGCTTTAATTTATCTATGCCTTCCTGTTTTTTGATTATATCATCAAGTGCATTGCTTAATTCTTTCAATTCTTTTACTGATTTTGTTTTTGAATGAGCAAAAGTTTCAAACAGTTTTTGCATTGCTTGTTGTTGCTTAGGTTTTAATTTTTCAAACGTTTTACCCATCTTCTCCAAGTTTTCACCAAGCCCCTTCATTACTTTAGGGTCAATAGTTCTCATTTCCATCATTGATTTAAATAAATCTCTCATCCCAGTTTTAGTAATGTTTATATGTGGAGCCATTTCTTGTAATGCACTGCCTAAATCGCTAAATTGTTGTTGTACTTTTTTTAATTCAATGTCCTTATACATTGCTTTGAACTGATTCGATACCCATCCTATTCTATCTCCGAATTCATTTGCCAATTCTGTTCTAAATGTATTTTCCAATGCACTACTATAGAGTTTTAAGTCGGCGCCATTTTGCTTAAACATGGTGCCCATTGATGACATCCATTTCCTAAAATTAGAACTGACCTCTTCACTTTTTTGTGCAAGACCTTCGAGACTGTTTTTAGTATGTTTAATTCCACCAGCGGCTTTCGCGGCGTCCACTTGAAATTTTAAAATAAAATTAATAGGTATCATACATTCCTCTTATCTTGCTTCTGGATCGGATGGATCAGGAGCCGGGTCTGGCTCTTCAGGGGTAGCATCAGGCTGTGGATATGTTAAAAGTTCCAATTCGGTTTCGTATGACCCTTCGCCAAAAACATGTTTCACATAAGTAAGCGCCCATGTTCTGTTTCCGAACGTCGTTCCAAATCCACCTACCGAACTGAAGTTGGTGGTAAGCCGCATTGCCCATGGAACAAAATCTGTACCAAATGTCGGGTCTCCAATTATCTTTACGTTCCCCTTAAAAACGTTGTTTGCCAAGATAGCCTTTAATTGGTTATTTTGGTTTTCACTTGTTTCATTACTTAATGACCTAATAACTTCGTCCATTTTTTCTCTGGCTGAATTTCTGCGGTCTACCTCATCTATTCTTTCAGCAGATGCAAGCCAACCGGCTTTATCTTTTTCCTGAAGTCCATCCAAACCTTTTTCTCTGAATGACTCATTCAAAAACTCCATATCCTCTTCTGAGAAAGACATGAGTTTTTTGTTGATTTCATCTTGTGATTGCATCATCAAACTCGTTTTGGAATTGAGGTCAGAAGTGAAACTCAATATCTGTTTTTCACCCGAGGCGGCAGTTTTTTTGTAGGTCAATACTGGTCCGACAGTCATGGTTGAAAAAAGTTCTTGTGGGGCGTTATTGTTTTCATCCGGCGCCGCTTTCCATCTAAAAGGTAATACCGTTACAACATCTTCACCGCTACCTTCGTAGTACGAAATATCTCGTTCATATGAATAGTTTACGCCTTCTCTAAATGTTTTTTTGGCTTTTGATGTGAGTTCATTTATGACATCAACAAGGTAATCTCCGAATCCAATATTTATATCCGCTTCTTTGTCGTCATTGGATTCTTCGAATGAATACCTGATTTTATTGTCTTTTAGTTGCTTGCCGACTGTAGTTCCATTATCCCATTTCGTAATCCATCTAAGTTTTTCCGCTACGGTCATATCGTTTAGTTTAGGACTATTTTCTTCTTTTTGCTTATAAATAATTTCAAGATCGTTTGGGTCAAGATATCGAATAGTTCCAATAACGCTCATTACGGTTTCAATGTATTCAAGTGAAATCATAACTTGACCGTCTTCAGTTAAGTCAATCGATGACCTAATAATCATGCCATCGAGGCTTTTTGTACATTCATAGTTCCCGCGAAGTTTTTTCCATCCGAAGGTTAATTTAAGGTTGGGCTTTCTAACGTTAACTACCTTATTTGAATCTGCGCCAATCTTCATGAGAATATCTGGCCACTCTCCAATGGCATCTACAAACTTAATTGAGCCTTTTCTACTCATGGAGGTTTTGCCTTCTATGACAACTTCTTTTAATTGATTATATGGAACAGTGTATTTATCTGCCATTACAACATGAACGTAAGGGAAAGAAGAGGCTACTATGTTTCCTTCATTCATCCATCCGCCAGATGTACTTTCGGATTCTGATACTGTACCGCTTCCTCCTCGGAATAATGCGTCATCTCTCATTATTAATCTCCCTCATGTTTATAAACCCACTGGTTTTCTTGTTGTGGGGTTTCTGGCTCTTCTGGTCTATATTGAACAATATTTCTTTGTTGCCTATTTGCAAATGGCTTGGAAATATCCCTATTATAACTTGTTTGAATAATCTGTGACCTGACGTTTTGAAGCGTTCTTTGACCAATTTGCTTTGTTTCTTTTGGACCAAGTATCGGCGGACGAAGGGTTTTATTCAATGTTCGGATATACGGCTCTGCAAGCAATTGGTATACGTTTATTTCAGGCACAGTTGAAATGCCTTCGCTTACAAGTTTACCCGTCAACATTCCAGTAAAATATTTTCTGAATGCTTTTTTGACTATTCTAGGGTATCGATACTTCATAACCTTATAGATGGCAAGTCCATTTAAAACAACGGTTGCTTGCCTCATCATGAGAATATAATTGGTCAAATCTCGCTGTTGACCGGGTGCAAGATAATGGATGTTTATTCCGATAGTGTAAAATGCATCTGATCCGACAATTAATATTAAAGGTCGAGGATCGTGGTGCCAGTTGCGATAATAGCATTGATAAATTCTGCCCATCGAAAATGGGATTATTTTAGAGTTTATGCCTACTTGTTTTCGCAAGACGCCCGTAAGTTTTTGGAATAGCCTATTCATTTAATTTATCTTTGTTTATTATGAAATTTAATCTGGTTCGTAACATATAAAAAAGGGAGACATCAACCCAAATAATGGATTTATGACTCCCTTATCAATAGCATTCAAGTCTATAATTATTTATCAGAAGATTTATTTTTCTTGTCTTTTTTAGCCTGTTTCTTTTCTTTCTGGGTTTTTTGAGGCTTCTTTTTTTCTTCTTTTCTTTTATCTTGTGATTTCATTTATTCCTCTTGGTCAACCTCTTTCTCGGCATTGTGGTAATATGATTCCTCACCTATCTCTTCCCTCATCTTGAGGTTCATATCAATGAGTTTGTTCATGCCGTCAAATTTCTTCTTGAGTTCCTTGGCAGTATCTTCGTAGTTATAATATTGCTTTCGGACTTTGACGGGCATGTTGTTATATTTGCTAATGATTCCTTCGTGATCTGCCATTTGTTATACTCCTCGCTCGGTCTAATTCTATCTTTATCAATTCATCCATACATTCAACTAAATAATTTATTTTTTCATCCTGTTCTTTCTGTTTCTTGTATACTTTCAACAACAACTTTATCAGGTTCTTGCTGGTCTCCTCTTGGTTCATTATTTTCTCCGTTATGTTTCTCTACTCTGGTTCTTAATTTTATTTGTGCTTCGGCTATCATCCTGAACTCAACTCTTCGAATATCATCCTTATGACCGCCAGATTCAAGTATTTTAAATCCAATGGTTTCTAATTTTCTATGGCAATGTCCGCAAACACTAACTAAATTGTTAAGTGAATTGTCGTGAGACACTTGAACCGGAACTACATGATGCGCATGCAACTTCGTTTTTTTGCCACACATGACACATCGGAATCCATCTCTTAAATATACTTGCCTTCGTATCGTATCCCATCTGTCAGAATATAATTTCTTTTTGCGTTTTTCCTTCTTTTTACTTTCATCCATCACCTTTCGCAAATATGCTGGAATGGTTCGGACAGTTGTTTTCAGTTGAATACCTCCTTAAATTATCTTATGAATTTAGTCCTCCATAAGAAATTTTAATTTAAAAAATATTTGTTCAATTACTATTCTTTTTTGGTTGGAGGATGGTTCAAAATCACTATATGCAGTAGAATAAAAAGATGAGTTGAAGACGTTTAAATATGCGTTATCATCTGAAGTAAATGCCGCATAATATGTAGCATATTTTTCAGAATATATTTTATAGTGGGGTATATTTTCTTTTCTTTCAAATCTATTAGGCAGATATATTACTTTCATTTAAGGTTCTTCAAGAACCTGTTCAAATTATCAGTATCCGAGAAACGAGATGCTGATTTTTTAACTTGTTCTTCTTGAGTCGATGTTAGTTTTTTATTAAAGAAAACCGAAGTATATATGGCAAGAGCGCCAATAGCCACGGTATGTCGCAGTCCAGCAATGATTGCACCTTTAAATCCACAAGTCAAATCCATCTTGTATTCAAACATATCAACATCAACAGCCTTCAAGAAACTGAAATTCTTGTTGAGAAGTTTATTCTTTCTTGACGACATGAACACCTTGAACCGAGAGATTATAATGTCTCTCAGCCCGTTTGTGTTATCATAAAAGAAATACGGAATGTCTACTTTAAACGGGAACTCAAGTGAGGCAATAGGTCTATATGTTGGGGTCACACCGTTAAAGTTATCATAAAGCCATCGTTCGACAGCAAACCTGAAGACGATTGTCTTGGTGTCGGCACTGATTATATCGATGTATTTAAGTTCAGATTTGTGCTGGTTATAGGTGATAAGGTAATCTTGAGCAAAATCTTCCATTTGTTTTATTGTGACATCACGACCAGCACCAATGGCTCCCCAAGATACATTAAACTTTTTATAAAGTTCATCACCCTTGATATAGGTATCGAGAATATTGACAAGCGGTTTGACAACAAGAGATTTGGTGTCTGGAACTCGCTTGGGTATTGAAGCGGGCGGCGGTAGGATATCTTTAATGGTTTGAGAAGACTTTGGATACAATGAAGCGATGCCAAGTCCGGGAATAATACTTGAAGAAGTTTCAACTATTTGCGAAGAAGGCTCTTCATATTCGCCTATATAGATACCATCTTCTTCAAGAGAAGACCGCTCCTCTTCATTCAGTGCAAAATATTCAGGTCCGCCCTCAGATCGGAATCTGGATGGTATTATTCTGGTTGAGAGACCTTTAGCGGCATTTTCTTCCCTAAGATTTTTCGCCTCTTCGAGTTGTTCGAGGCTTTTTCTCATGTCAGAAAAGAAACTAGACCCCATTGGTCACTCCTTACCTGTATATTTTATCATAAATGCAAACATAAATCAAATTATTTTTGAATTCCAGACGATTATTTCTTCACCCTTATTCTTGCCACCAAGAATCAAAACCTTGCACCTTCCTCGAAGAACTTGGATAATCTCAATGTCTACAGGTCTTATGCCATCTGGAAGTATTGTCTTTACTTTTTGTCCAACAGAAAACTTTGATTCATTTAATGCTTTTTCGAGTTTCATAGGTTCTCCAACGAGTTGTTGATAATTTCTTTTGAATAATGATGAAGCCACTTTTTGAAAGAGGTATAGGTAAAATCTTCTTTTTGTTCTAATTTTAGAGATTCCATGTTTTTTACAGAATTGACCATTTCGTCAGCCAAATCATCACGGTGTTCTTGAAGATATAAAATCAATTGATCAACCTTAATCAAGGCTTCATGCTTCATATTGGTTCGCCATGAGGATTCATATAAGGATGTCAAAAACTCTTCAGCATTCATGTATAACCTCTATTCTTATCTTTATTTTATATTGCCCAATATCTCATAAAATTCTCTGCCATCGTTTATTCTTCCGAAATCTATCGCTACTTGCATCATAACCCTCTTCCATTCATTTAATGTAATTTCTGTAACAGTTTGATTCGGCGATTCTAGTTGTTGCTCATAGAATCCATCCGCTCCAAACAAAAATGACATGTTGCTTCTAATCGTACAGCCTATTCTTTTAGAATAGGCTATAGTTCGTTCTTTATTTTCAAAATCCATCCGTTTTTTTTCATATGCCACATAATAAAAATACTGAGTTATTTCATCTTTTACTATTTTAAAGCACTTGTTGGCAATCATCATTTAACCTTTTTTAGTTCTTCAAAAAATCCATCTCCTACTACACCGGCAAAATCGGGCATAAAAGTAGTAACAATTAAATCTCTTTTCCATTCGTTTTTTGATATGGTCTTGTAATCACTTGCTTTAGCATATTGCCGCGTATTATAGCCTACTGATAATGGCTTAAAAAACAGACAAAATCTGCCTTCATAATGTCCGCCGCCAAGCATCATAAACTGATCCCAATAAACGGTTTCCATGTCATCTTGCCTTAATCGGCTTTTCTGCTCCTTGGGATAAAACAAGGCTACATACTTTTCTGCGACTCGTATGAACTTTCCAACCATTGTATCAAAGTTTTTCATTTAGCAACTCTTATAGTTTTCTCGTGACTGTGTTCGTTCCCTATCAAGATCGTATAATCTCTTGAACTTGTATTGTGAGAATATACCGTCATTGGAGTAATCCTTTACGCACTCTACCACAATGGGGAATTTGCCTGTAAGCGCATGGATTTCGGTTATGAGGAATGCGGCATAAATTGGAAGACCGGGAAGGTTAACGATAAAGAATTCGTTAGTACAAAACAGTTCACGATTTTTTGCGATGATGTCATGTACCTGAATAAACGTGCTATTTTTCTTAAGATTCAAGGATGCACGAACCATATGTTGTTCAATATTTACTTTATATTCGGCTTCAATTGCATCAATCACAACTTTATTTAACTCTGTCCCAAAATTGATCAAATTGACTTGCTTGCTGTTTTCCATTGGGTTCTCCATTATATTGGTATATATATCTTAATATGAATGGAGTTTTTTAGTTATTTTTTGATGAAAGAATATATTGCAGGGCAATCTTGATTTTTGAGTGCTGGTCTATATATTTTTCAGTATATTCGTTGATTTGGCCCAAGTCTCTTTTGTTGAGGACTTTTGTCTTAAATAGTTTTTTTGATATTCTGATTATTTCGTTTTTATCAACTTCTTGAATAGATGCATCATCAATTAATCTTTTGATTATGATTAAGTATTTTTTATATGTTTCTTCATCAAACATTTCTACTGACTTATAATTTACCGGAATCTTGTATTTCACCGTCGATATCTCGGTTTTATATTTAACGTCAATAGGCTGAAGTTCAATGGTTGGCAGTTTATTATTCTGGTAGGCGGTTATTAAAGTATTAACAACATTTTCAATGGTTGTTTTATGTAAAGAAATAATCATTGCAACATGATTGTGTCCTAACACTTTAGTGTCAGGGTCGTTTATTAACAGTTCAATATCATCTCTAAGATTCGATGTGATGGCTATATTGGGATGCGG
>CAZLSE010000008.1:0-14853 GCA_964562055.1 uncultured Gammaproteobacteria bacterium | reverse complement strand
CGTCCATTCATTGTTTAAATAGTAAATACGAATTGCCCAACTGGGGGCAATTATTCCATTATTGACAATTGGGGCTAATGTTTTGAAATTGCCCTTTATCCCCGGCTTCATAATATAGATTGCAAGATTATCGTAGAGTTTATAATCCAATACGCCATCTAGCGGATTTTCAACTTCTGGTTTATCCACTAGGAAATGAGGATCATCGTGTGTTTTATTTAATACTTTTTCAAATTTCATTCAAGTGCAGTTATTAGTATTTTGCTGGTAGTCTGGTCCTGCGCTAAAATTGGCAGGTCTTCAGGTTCAAGTTTTTCAAGACCTTCGAATGCAAATATCGGTGGACGCTTTAAGTTATGACGATAGGCAAACGCATCCACATTTTTCCATTCGAGTTCAAAACACTTTTTATTATCATACATACCCAACAAATACAGACCGGGATCATCACTTCTTTCAACCAGCATAAGTTCATAGGTATATCTGGGGTCAAGCGATAATATGTTGTATATTTTGGAAACGATAAGTTCATTCATTGAAGAAATTGGCTTTTTATCATCAGCACATTGCCACTTTTCTTTTTTCATGTCCCAATATAGGTAGACTCTATGTCCATCAAGTTTTTGAATAAACACAGTGTTCTGATTCCAAAGAAAAACGCCTTGAGTGGATTCCTTGAGCGTCATTTGACGAATCGGAGTGCCGTGATAGCATGCGACTTCAGCACCACGAAATACGATACCGTCTGTTGCTTTTGATATATCGGTTATGTGTCCTCGTGGATCAGACTTTAAAAAAAACAAGTCACCATCACTTATTGACACCGTTATTCCTTTTTCATGGAAAAAATGCATTTTATCTTCAAGTGTTGTGGCGGTATTATTAAGTCTGTTTCGCATAAGGGTTATTAATGCCATAATATTTTTTTGCATGTTTACTCCGACTTGTGTATTGGGCAATGCGTTTTTTTATAAAGACACCACTTACAGTGAAATCCATCGCATGCCGTCCATTTAGTAGTATCTTCAATTGTCTTGATGGTTGATATTATTTCCTTTTCAAAATTATTTATTTCTCCATTGGAAAAGGCAAATTTTTCCTCTGCATTTGGTCTTGGAAAGTAAATAAGCGTTTTGATGTTTTTAGGTTCCGTATCGACAATTTTCGAAACCATCAGGCTGTAAAACTTCATCTGAAATTCATATCGGTCACGATTTGGATATGCGGCAGTTTTATAATCAACAACCACAATATCCTTTGATCTGGTCATGATTCTGTCAATGATTCCATATAGCCAATATTGGTCATTTTTCAGTTCATATTCTTTTTCGGTTTCATATTCATATTGCTTATATCGCTCAAAGAATCCAAAAAAGTTGTTGATGGTAGGCAATACATATTTTTTATATTCAGCGTTTAGTTTAAACTCTTTGCTGATTGGCAACAATTCACTTTTGTTCTCGCCATTATATATTTCCGCCATTTTATGAATCATAAGTCCAAAGTTGATATCATAACTGATTGGTTGTATGCCAGTAATTTTGTCTATGTACTTACATTTGTACTGAAAGGCGCATTGTTCATATGTTTTAAGTTTTGATGGGCTGTATCGTTCCAATGTGTTATTCTCCTTCTATTAACTATGCTTTTTATACGAAATTAATAAGATAATATTGAAAGAGGAGATACCCAATGAAAGTAAAAATGATTGTTGCCATTTCGCTAATTGTCGTAGGATTATCATTTCTTGGTATTTTTGCTATTACTTCCAAATCAGCATCACTAGAAGCAGTACCTGTATCTAGTCCTATTCAACATATTCAGCCACGATCAATTCAGATTCCAGAAGGTCTGACTACTGTTGCCCCAGATGCCACAGCCCCGGCGCCCACCACGGAACCAGCTCCCGCTCCTGCTCCTGTTCCTGCACCGGTTACTCCTGAGCCTTGGTATGTAGTTGTTGCGGCTTCAGTAAAAGAAATTGCGGCGGCGATGGTTGCTCTTGCTGGTGCCATCATGGCCCTTGTAGAAGTTCTTAAGAAATTAAAAGAACCAAAAACACCTTCAACTGCTGGCTAAAACTATATCATGGAACAGTTAAACAAACAGCCTCAGAATTAGTCATTTTCATAATAGTGCATGGTATCAAGAAATTAATCCTGACTATTACGAAGGTTTTTTTGATGACGCAAAGCCTATTCATCCTCAGTATTATAAGGATTTTATATGATTCTTGTTTGAAACTGAAGATTATGTATGGGAACAAAATGGCAACTAACAATGAAAGTAAAACAAAATATTATCCAAGCATTATTTAGTAGTAAATTTGTCATAAGATAAGCCATATACTTAAGGAGAAAATATGGTTTATATGGGAGTTGACCAGTCGCTTACTGGAACTGGTGTTGCCGTCTATGATGGCAAAAAATATACCTATCATTTATTTGGAACTGAAAAAACCAAAAAAACTAAATGCCCCACCATTGATCGCACCCGCCGTCTCATGATTCTCAAAGAACAACTTAGGCAACTCATTTGGGATTACAAGCCAGACCTTATTGGAATGGAAGGGATGGCTTTCGGCGCACAGGGCGCGGCTCTTATGGATATTGGCGGACTTTCACACATGTTCCGCGAACTCTTCATCGAGGAAGACAAAAAATTTATCATTGCTCCGCCTACCGTCATCAAGAAGTTTTTCACGGGCAAAGGCAATGCCAATAAAATGTTTATGATTGAATCAGCAGAATTTAGGGGTGTAGAAATACCATTCTTAAAAAAATACAAAGAATTTTCAGAAAAAAAGTTTGATGATAACGTGGTTGATGCTCATGCCATTTGTGAATTTTTACAAGTTCACAATCAATACCTTGATACCATTGAATGCTCGTGGGATGTGTAATATGCAGGATGAAAAAAAATTAAAAGATGACTTTTATGATATGGTTCCGACATTCGGGAAAATGATTGGATATGACAAACTGCGGGTTTATTGTATGGAGTTTCCAACACGAAGTGGAGATAAAACTCTTTTCGCAGACATGGTACTGGAAAATGAATCCCATGAATGCCCGATGGATAACGATTTATTTGTTTTGGAGTTTAAAGACAAAGAAATACTCCATTCAGCACTCGATCAACTTAATCTGTATTGTGATATTATACCTAAGCAATTATATCGAAAAGGGGCTGTAATCGGAGTGTTGGTTTCCTCGAAAGGTTTCTCTGAATGGGAATTATCTGAGGCAAAAAAACAAGGACGCTTGTGTGTCCTTTTTGATGGCAGGAATATCAGTCTTACTTAGAAAACTTTTTCTTGAGTTCATCAAAGGCATCAGATATTTTCTTTTCGTCTTCTTCTGTGTTCTCAACTACTTCTTCAACGTCATATCTGTCTTTCAAATAGTTGTATGCGCTCCAACCCTTAGCCTCGGGATTATAGTATCTAGCCTTGAATGCCAGATAGTCTTTATGGTTGACACCAAAAAATATAAACTGTTTCCCGGATTTTTCAACAGTAAACCGTATCGTCCAATGTTCAAACGGAGGATTGCCATTGGACGATATTGAAGATACTGATACCTCTTTCATATAAAGTCCTCCGTATATATCTTAGTTCTACTTTTCATAAAAGTCAATACAGTAAATTTTGGGCTTTACAAAATCCTTATAAAACATGCATCTGACTTTCAACTTTGAATCACCCATTGGTTTCATGTGTTTACAGTTTGAACATGAATCAGTCGGTGGTATTTCTCCTTGGATAAAATATTTTTTAGGCGACATGTCAACTTCAACATCATTCATTACCTGATATTTTATCGTGATCATATTTCTAAACTTATTGTTTTCCACAAATACAATGTTTTCTCCATCACCGATATATTTTTGCATGAGAAAGTCATCTACCTTTCTTCCAAGAACATATCTGTCGCGGATAAAATAATGGAGATTTTTTGTCGCATTGGGAATTATGCGTATTATTTGATAAATATAATCAGAGTCTTTCTTGTAGGAAATTTCGATATGCCCTGTCACCGTCATACTCATAAATATGCTTAATCTTCTTCAAACTCTTCCATTTGCTCCGCTTGCATTTCAAGGTCATAACGGAGAAATAGGTTTTTAAGGTCAGCAAGTTCTGTAGTTTGCTTTTTCATCTCGACATAAATATCAGTTAATATGTTGATAATTTTTTCTTCATTCTGTTCACTCATATTTTCTCCAATTAATATTCAAATATTCGTTGTATACATATCCGTTCTACTTTATTGTTTTTTTTATATCCGACCAACATATCATCTAAATGGTTATAAGATTGTACTACCACAAAGTGTTCACGATATTCAACTTTTTGGTTTTTATTCGCTGGCAACATAAAAACCCATCTATATTTTAATGTATAATCTATATGATCAATTTTAGCAACATATTCCAATACACCGACCCATATATCATCATTACCGCTTTCAATAGTAATGGCTGGGAGTCTGGCAAGCATATTGGAATATTCGCCCATTATATACCTGCCAATGCCTTCAGGTCAGCGAGGTCTCGTTCTGATACACCGGTTAATCCTTGTCCGGGCTGAATATCTATCCTTCGAGAATATCCACCATCTTCAAGTGCGGGATTATATTCCATGCCTTCAAGAGCCATATTTTGTCGAGGGATAATATATTGCCCATCTTCAACCATCTGTCCCCGTGCTGGTCGTGCTGGCTGTGAAGGAGCAGGAGTTCTAACTGCCTGAGTTTGTTGTCTTGCAACTGGCGGTTGCCTTACCGGAGCGCTTTCATTAAGAGCCATGCTGATAGCATTTTGAATAGATTCAAATACCATCATCCTTTCATTTTTATTCGGGAATGCCTGTCGTATTGTCTTAAGAATAGCAGAGGTCGCTTCGTAGATTCTTTCTACCGTATCTTCAGGAGAAGTTTCTTGCTCTTCTTGCCTTTGTGGAGTACGAGGAGGAACAGGATCGGCTGGAATAGATTTGGGTGGATTGACCGGCTGTTCAACTAAGTGTCGTTGCATAATTTCCTCACTTGAAGGCACCTGAAGAGTCGCCCCAGTTTGATTGCTCATTTTCCCCAAGAATTGTTCAAAATCCATTATTTTCTCCTTGCTTATTTTTTCCACTTTTTGGCAATATCTATACTAACTGTTGCTTTTGCACCAGTTGCTTTTTCTCTTACCTTTAAAATATTTCCCAATACTTCTTCAATAATGTATTCTTTGTTTTGCGGGCTGGTAATGGATTCACCTTGCGCAAATGAAAGTTGCAAGGTTGGTGATTCTGAGCCAACTGGGGCAAGGGTTTGTACCGTCGCTGAAGCGACTGGATTTACTGGTTGTTCAGCAGGTTTTTCTTCTGGCTTCGCTTCTCCGCCTTCCTTATTCAATACCCAAAGGTCATAAAGTTTTTGAATCATTGTTCGAATTAAAGGATTACAAGCATCCTGAACTGTTTTGGTAATTGATTGATCAACCTCAACACCATAATAGGTATCAGACATGCGGTATAACATATCTTGCACAACCTGAATCATCCTGCGGGTGTTTTCGATTTTGGGGTCTACTTTTTGTTTTTGTCCAGCCATTTCTGGGCTATTGAAGCATTCAATCAATGATTCTCCAATCATTTTTCTAAAAGCCCTTTGGTCTGGTCGATATTGTGTTTTTGGCATAGCAACAGTTGTTTCGAGTCCCGCTTCATCCAGCACTTTAAACGAATCGTTTGTCTCGGACATAAGTTCTTCGGCAATCATGCCTTGAACAAAATATTTTTGAAGGTCATTATTTTCCATTGGTCGCTCCTTGTATGTTCTTTATTATTTTATTATCTTACACAAAAATTATCTTATATAAAAATAAAAAAAGGGTGGACTTTCGCCCACCCTAAGAAACGGATTTTTATATTACTCTTCAGATTCTCCATCAACGGAATCATCTTCATCGTCCGCGCCGTAATTGTCGTTATCACCTCCCATATTTACGACGCCAATCTTTGCAGGATCGAGAATACCCTCAACTGCCTGAGCGATTCTGACATAATCCTCGTTGAAGTCACCCTTCTCTCGGGCTGTGAGAACCTTGAAGATATTGTTCAAGTCTTTGACAGTAAGACCTGTTTTCTTTGAAGTAGCAATCTTGATTTCGCGGATATCCTCTGACAGAGACTTCTTCTCTTCATCAAGCACCTTGATCTTACCATAGGTCTTGCGGATTTCTTCTACGCTCTTTTCATCAATCATTGTTGGGTCGCCCATCTTGTACTCCTTCTATAGTAAACTATGCTAAAACCATTGACTTTTTGGCTCGGTCAACTCTTTTTTTTATAATTTCGCAATACTCACTGGATATCTCAGAGCCTATCCAATTTCTTTCCGTAAGTACGCACATTTTGGCAGTTGTGCCCGATCCCATGAATGGATCATAAACAATATCACCCTTGTTGCTCCACGATATAATATGGTCTAGGGCTAGTTGTTCTGGAAATGGCGCTGGATGCTCAAACGTCTCCTTGTCTTTCGAAGTGTTGTTGCCCCCATTTGCATATCGCCATACATTGAATCTCATACCATAATCTTCCCGGAATGAATGCTCGCCTCCTTGGATTCCTTTATACTTGTTTTCCCTATCCTTGATTGGATTAAATGTTTTAGGCTTGCCTTTTGAAAAAACAAACATGTATTCAAACACTTGATGGTATCGCCCGGTACTAGGATTGGCAAACCCGGATTTTTCATAAATCATGGTATCATGAATATTAAATCCAAGTTGCTTAAAGAAAAGCGCCTGCCGAAAACTCGTTCCGGTTTCCGATCCTTTTTCGGTTCCATCGGCAACAACCCAAACAACTACTCCACCTTGCTTTACTACGCGAAACAGCTTTTGGGCAACCGCTTCAAAGTCAAATGAATAGCCATTGTATTTTCGAAGATTGTCATACGGAGGGCTTGTGACAACAAGATCAACATGTTCATCCGGCATTTTGTCCATAGTGACTAGGCAATCTTCGTTGAAACATTTATTAATCATGATATTTTGATTCCTTTAGAAATAAAAAAACCTTTGGGTGGATTATATTTCCCCTGTAAATCTGTTGGGCTACTTGACCCACCATTCCTTTGCACTGTAATGGCACCAATCCTAATATTGCCATTATTATTAATAATGGTTGGTTTAGATTTTGCATATTGAAAAAGTTCATCAAATGACACTAAATATTCTCCATAAGATTTGTTGAAAAGAAACCAGTTCATATTTAATGAATCATCACAACCACATCTAATAGTTCGTTCAATATATTCGTCTTCGTGTTTAATCAATTTCATTTTTATAGATTCAACGAGATGTGGGTCGTTCAATTCATTTAAATATGCCCTTCGTGGATCACGAAGATTTTTTATATCAACAGATAAAAATTCACGATATTTTTCAGGATTATAATATCCGGTGAATAAAAATATTACAGTAGATTGTTCATCATTTAATCTAAAATTATCTACGAAATCTATTGGACTTTCTCGACCAAAAGAAAGTCCACTGCCAGTTTTACATGAAATTCCAACGTTAACGTTTCTCAGATGTTTGCCTTCCATAAAAGATGCAAATGCTAAGATGTCAGTTTTATGATGTTTACTATATTCATTCGGGTTAATATCTAAGTAATCGTGTTTATTATCATCATATTCATCTGCAAATTTAGCCGGAATTTTTTCTGCTTGTAGCGAAATAATTTTATCACTTGTAATACCAAACATAGGTTCAATTGCTTTATGTATTGATGCATCAAAAGAATTGATTCTATTTTTTACATCATTTTCATATCTTTCACCATTTATTTGTGAAGACCTGCCCATCATTTCCTCCTTGCATATAAAGAACTATGCAAAAAGGAGCGGCAGTTTCTTAATTATTCAAAAAATTTATCGAGTATTGAATCCAACATCTTTTTATTGAAATCGATATCTGAAACCTTTCCCAATTCGACTACATTATTATTTTCTTGTAGAATCTTTAAGACTCCATCTTCAACAAACAATCCTCCAACAAAGTTGGGAAGCCCTTCATATTTACCTGCGCCCCATGGACCTGATGATGTTATACCAGTGCTGTGGATATGCTGTTGATTATCCATTTCTTGCCAAGCAAGATCAATAGACCCCCATGTATATTTATCGTTATTACTTGTATTTGATTTTGTATTACTCCATATATTGTCTATTATTTTAGGCATAATATCTCCTACATTGACAATATCTTGTTCAATGTTTCTTCAGCCGAATTGCCGGGTACAACTCGAATCCAGTTTTCTCGTTCAGCGAGTTCTTCATATGCTCCGTGAACCCTACCAAAAAAATCCGAACCGAGAGAATCAAAATTATCGTTAGGGTCATCATGTCGATTTGATTTAATCTTGTGCGGGAAGTAAAAAACAATATCTGGCTTTCGTGAAATAATTGCCGTTTCAAGTAGCCATTCTGCAACGGCTTTCGGCATATTCAGTTTTTCGATAAGTTGCTGTCCATAGAGTTGATAGGCATAGGTAGAATAATTCCACCTATCAGAGATGACGGTCTTGCCCGCTTCAAGCGCAGGAACTACCACCTTTGCCGTCTGTTCAACCCTATCTAGTTGGAATGCAAAAAAATTAGCAAGCGGATGAAGGTCATACCGCTTATCCTTACAAAGAGAACGCATAAGAACCGCATGGGTTCCGTAGGTTGTATCTCCGGGTTGAAAGGTAAAAACTGACGGGATATTGTTTTGGTTTAAGTATGTATTTAAAAGCGTAGCGACAGAACTTTTTCCGGTAGAATCTTGTCCTTCAAAAACAATTAATTTATTTCTAAAATCCATATGTTCCTCTTGTATTTAAGTATGCCTAAATACAAGAGGATTTGCTATTTATCTTTAAACTGAGCAACTTCTTTTTGGATTCTGTCTATGATGTCAGGGTTGTTTTGAATATACAAATATGCGTCTTCGCCGATTATTGGGATCAAGAATGCGCCCCAAGAGGCAATATATTTTTCAATCGATCTATCAACGGGATATTTGTTGGCTTCATAATAATCGTTCATGAATTTACAAAATGATTTTCCAATAAGAAGGTCATGGTCGTCATCTACCTTAAGACACATGGAGCCAGTACATGCAGAACATGATTTTGTCGGCAATCCTGAATCTTCTCTAATGGACAGTTCAATATCGCATTCTTTTACCCATGGTCTGGTTTTATACATTTCATAATCGAATAATACGCCGCATATTAGTGTATTGCCGCATACCTTTCGATAAATAGCCTGACTGCATGCGAAAAATGGGCATCCTTTTTCACGAAGCCATTCTTCTTTCCATTTGCCAAATTCTTCTTCTGATAAATCTCGTGATAACATATTTTACTCCAAAGTATTAATAAATAAATTAAATTCGATATTCAGCATATCTTCATATGCAAGAATATCTCCAACATATCCTGCGCGGCGAAGTGGTATTGTTGAAGTCAAGGCAGATTCAGAATATGGACCCATGTTGTAAGCAATAAACGTAATTGGCATTGTACGGTCGTTTTTATTGCACTCTGTAGCCCAATATCGAATGCCTTCTTTCACATTTTTTTCTATATTGAAAAAGTCCTTTATTTTCCAATCTTGGCGATAAGAATTGTTTAATTGAAATAATCCGCGATCAATTGATCCATCCGTGTTGATATTAAATGCTCTAGGATTAAACCTGCTTTCAGCATAAGCAAGTGCAAACGCCAGATTTATTGGCATTTTATAATACAAAGCATTTCTTATGATAGATTCCGCTATTACATGGCTGTTGGTAAATTGAGTATAAAATACTATAATCTTATTATACTTATCCTCATCAAGATGAGAAATATAAGCATTGACGCCATCTCTCGTCAGGGTTGATGATGTACCCAATGATGGTGGATTGTATAATTCTTTAAAATAATTGAATTCATTGCGAGGGGCTAGTTGCACTAGCGCCATGGCTGAGATTGAGAATATTGCCAATAGTGCTATAGCAACCGAAGTGACCCTCTTCATTCCCGCCATTATTGCTCAACTTTATACTCATCAACATTGATTGCTTCCGTTTGCCCATTTCTGGAAACGATGAGTATGTCATCAAATTTTTCGTTGAATAATCTCAGTTCAACGACTTTGCCATTTTTACGAAATACCATGGCATTAATTTCTACGCTGATATCCTCTTCATCTTCAAAGAGTGTTTCGAGGTTTTCAAAAAAGGTTTCTATAGTCATTCTTTGCTAATCTCCATATTATCGTCCACTATAATTATGCCTTTACAAGTACCACATTTAAACTTTCCTGCCTTCAATACCTTAATGGTTTTATCACAATATGGACATTTTACAATTTTAGGCTCAATTGTTCTTTCGGCAAAACCATCCTGTATTTCTTTCAACTCCTGAATAAAATGAATAAACTGTGTAAACCCCAACAACTGGAACACATCAAATACTTTATCCTGAACTCTCCACAGATGCATTTCTAATTTATTGCCAGTGCAGAATTTTAATAACGAAGTAAAAACGCCAATTCCTGTTGAAGAAACATAATTTACTCCGCCCAAATTAAAAACAACATGCTTAATGTCGCTCTGTTCAGAGATGCACTTCTCAACGGCAGAAGCAAATGTCGCCGAATTGTAAGTATCAATACTTCCAATGGGGCTTAATATCAATACTTGTCTATCTATAATTCCTTGCATTTGAAGATCAACATGGAGCGAATTGAAATGGTCAAATGAAATCTGCATTTGGTAATTCTCCCTGAATTTTGGTTTCAGTTATCTTGGAGGAATTACCGATTATCGTTGATGTTTATATGTATTACCCTCCCATGCGGCGGATTATTTCTAGGCTCTGTTACGCACCAAATTATTTTGGCGCGGAAGGGATTAAACTTCTCAGAGAAATACCCATCCGTTAAAATAACAACAGGATATTTATATTCCTTGTTATCTTCAATCCAATTAAAAACACACTGAGGGTCAGTGCCGCCACGACCTTTTATATTAACGTCTTGCCACTTTCCTCTTTTATAGTTTTTGGTAACTGATTTAATTTCAGTATCCCATTGCAAAATGGTAAGTTTGGAGAAATCTCTTACAATGGACTCAATTTCGGCAAAAAACTGTTCCAGTTCATCTTTGCCTATTGATCCAGATGTATCGATAGCAACAAAGATTTTATTTTCAAGACGACGATTTCCCGGTAACGGCAGGTTGCGACGATTGGGTCGAATCCATGATTCTGACCTGTTTGAACCATGCCCGTGTACGGAGGATGATAATGCCTGTCGTAATTCTCGCTTCCAATTTACTTTTGCTGGTTTAAGTATTTCTTTAAGCGACTCAAGTCCATTTCCTGAAATCTCTCCCCAGCCTTTGACTTGTGCGCATTTGATTATATCATCGAGGATGGATTCAGTGAGGTTATCATTGTCTCGGAGTAAGTCATGATTATCGATATTGGACTTGAAAATGGATTCAAAAAATCCATCGTCTTTTTGACCATGACCATCGCACTGATCGCATTGCTCTTCACCAGAACCGCCGCAGTGTGGACAAGGATTCCCCTTTTTGTCTTTCCCTGTTCCATTGCAAGAATCGCATTTTTGTTTGCCCGTTCCACCGCACTTGGAGCAATTGCCGGATTTTTGCATCTCGGATCGCTTGCCAATAAGCCAGTGATATAAATCTTCAGTTACATCCGGTCCTGTGTATCCGAGTTTTTTCGCTTCAGATAAATAAACACCACCTTTTGGAAGTGGCAGTTTTCTTCCGCGAATAGTCATTTTTGTAATCATATCATTTATGATCATATCTGATGCGATGTTCCATACATCGGCGTCATCCAATGCACGTTCTTGAGTCAACAACACCAAGTGCATAATTTCGTGAACTAAAATAGCCTCTACTTCATCTCCATCTGGCGTCGATTTTAATCCCGGCCAGATTTCTTTTTCATAAGCAACCTTGCCGTTTTCGTCATAAACGACATTTCCTTGTGAATCTCTTTTAACAATAGGCTTGTGTGTTTTTTTGTCGTATTTAATATATTCCATTCCGCCATCAAGGAACTGGGGATTAAAATATAAATTAATGCGACCATTAATGCAGTTTACAGCGAAGGTTTCGATTCCTTTAGTTTCAAAAAAATTGAACCTCATCATGAATTCAGAGTAGAAGGGTGCATCTCGAAGCCAGAGTCTTGATATAGTATCAAATCTCGGAGGCATTCGAATACGCTTTAGAGACATGTTTTTATAGAGTTTAACTAAAGCGTCTTTTAGGAGGTCTGTTCCTCCTTCTCTGATTTCTTCGAGGTTATCTGACATTATTGCTTCCTAGAACGAGAGTCATCCAGCACATTGATGCTCATGTCGGTTTTATCGGGATACTTCATCATGAACTCTCGCATGAAACTGACATTGGCTGTTTTGCATTCCCGCCAAGTATACTTGCAGAATGCCACCATGAGGTCGGCTTCAAGGCATTCTTCAAGATAACGATTGAAGTTATCAAACGCAGATTCTTTGGTTTTTTCGTCCCAAGTGGCAGACTTCTTGGCGACAAACGTGGTGATTTCCTGATTTATCGCCTGAATCTGGTCCCGCTGGAACGTCTTCAGTTTGGCTCTAACCTTGTTGTAGTGCAATACGATATCTTCAGCACTCACGATATTCTTGTCATCGAGATAAGTGCTGAAATATCCTGAACAGGCTGAAAGAAGAGAAGGCCCAAGGAGGTGGTTGATTTCTTTCGGATGCACTTTAGGATTCTGATTGAGAATGGAAGAGAATTTCGTCCATGAACGAGGAGTAACAAGCGACATGGGGTCGTCCTTGTTTTTCCCTTCGTTCAACTTGTAATAAAGATGCGAAGGATGTGTCTGAATGTATCCAACAACATCTTCATGGATGCCATTGGCTTTCGCCCATATAATCCACTCGTTAGGATCATTTTTTACTTCGAAATGGGCGAACCGATTTTTAAGGGCGGCATCCATCTCGCCGACATCGGTATCATCTTCATAGCCGAGATTTCCTGCGGCAATGATAAACCATGAGTCGAGAATCTTGTGCCCGCCAATTCGCCTGTCCAGAACCAACTGGAATCCAGCCTGTTGGACTTCCGCTCTGGCGCGGTTAAATTCATCGAGAAACAAAAATCCTTTTGTTCCCTTGAAAAGAGGATTGTCTTCAGTCGGAAGGTCTTCGGGGCAAAGCCAGCGAAGAATCTTCATGTCAGGGTCTTCACGCGGAATGCCGCGAAGGTCTACAGCATCTATCTGCGAAAGTCGCAAATCGACCATCTTATAATCTTCATTTAATTCTTTACTGTATTCTTTTCGAAGTTGATCTACCATCTCTGATTTGCCGATTCCGGGCGGACCCCAGAGGAAAACAGAAACTGGCTGTACGAACCCCGGAACCAATATGAGTCTGATACCGCGCTTCGCTTCGCTGATGGTATATTGCATAAAAATTATTCTCCCGTCATAAAGTGTCTTCTCGTGTATTATACCATAACATACGAAAAATTTAAAGTTTTAGCCCAGTGAAAACAGGACTTCCGCTCGTTTGACGTTTGAACAGTTTTTTCTTGCCAATATGTTCCGAAGCAGTTCTTTTAGTTTTGTCTGATTGACTAATTCATTGCTGTCTAAGGAATTAATCAAAACATCCATGCTTTCGTCATCAAAGTATACTATTTTACCAATATCTGAATAATAGCGAACCACCTTGACGACATCATACGCAACCCATGCATTCAATATCGATGGATATTTATATATTACATGCTTCATGAGTTTTATCATATTTCGGCGACCAGCATAATCATAACTATGAATAAACAATTCAATTCGGCGCCGAGGGTCTTTAATTAAAACATCTAATCGTACCAACCACATGTCACAAAAAAATTCATGGTAAGCAGGAGAGGCTGTTATTTTTTTTATTTGTTCATATATTGATTCGATATCAGATTCTGGCAGAATTGTACAAAGATGCTTGAATGACGATCTACTTAATTCAACGGCTGATGTAATTATTTTTTTTCTTTGCGGCTGAGAATACAGGTTGTGGGATATGATATAGGTTTGAAACGCCTCGTAATCACTTAACCTGTCAATCGTTGATTGTGAGTAATTACGAATTGATTTTAATATAATTCCTTTATACTGATTTAACCATGATTCATTGTCAAGATTCGGAATTATTGATTGTTCATTGATAGTCATTTTGTTCAATAAATTTTATTAAATGCGGAATCATTTCTTGATTATCATCAAAATATTCCTTGGTTAAATTGCAAGCAATTTTTTCTATAATTTCGTCATGCAAAACACACATCGCTTCAGTGGCATCGTGGTAACGAATGTCTTCTCGCTTATAGCCCTCCTCAAGAAACTTATCGGCTTGGTTATCCCATTCCGTTTCCATTTCATGAGGTTGGGTTAATTCGTCTCTTACTTCAGTGTATTTGTTTTCAAGAGTTACTGTGTCTATGATAGTACCAGCGAAAAAGTGGCTTAAAAAGTTTTTCATTGAGCCAAACTCGAAGAGTATTTCTGCTTTTTTCGTCTTGTCTATCACCATATAACTTGAGATTATACCACAGTTTCTTCAAGAAAACAAATAAGGGAAAGGGACAATCTTGGCCTGCGGCAGTACCCCCTTGATGTTCTGCGCACCAACAGGGTTCATTGAGTGGACAATAATTTCACCCTCTGCCTTTACTTCAGCAAGAAACTCCGCAAACCTGAAGCCCGTGTTCATCTCTTTTGAATCAACAAAC
>CAZLSE010000007.1:0-41294 GCA_964562055.1 uncultured Gammaproteobacteria bacterium | reverse complement strand
AGCCCACCCACCCCATCCGCAACTCCATCATTATCACCATCTCCAACTATTGTGCCAACCCCCTCTATAAATGGTATTCGTATTGTTGCGATTTATCCGTATCCCGACTCAAATGAACAAGAATGGGTAAAAATCCACAATACAAATATGTTTGATGTTGATCTAGTCGATTGGTATATAGACGACAGTGAGTCGAGCGGATCACCACCCCAACAGTTTACTGCTTCAATTAAATCTGATTCATTCTACACAATTAATCTCAATCGTTCTATTTTGAACAACGATGACGACATAGTTCGGCTGTTAGATAATGAACAAAAAGAGAAAGACTTTTTTGAATACTCACAAACAACAAAGGCTAAAACAATCTTGGTTGATAACAATGGTTCAACGACTACAATAGATATTACTGTATCGCCAACCATCAAACCAGCACCTATCCGACTTAAAACTATTTCGGCTAGAGTCCCGTCGTCTCACACACCACAACGAGCGGTTACCTATCAACCTTTTTTCATTAGTCAAAATAATCAAACCACTTCTGAGATACTTGGAATATATGATTACCCAGATAACGAAATGACAAGTGGCAGTAAAAGAACAAGTAAAGTGTTGCTTATTATTCCTATCGTCAACTCAGCTTTGACTATCGTCTCCCTGTTCATTAAAATGAATCATGCATAACGTAATTCGGTTTATATACTACTGGATACCTCCCCTTATATGGATGGGGATGATTTACTATATGTCATCGCAACCACGCATCGCAATGACAGAAAGCGACGTGTGGGATTTTTTAATTTTCAAAACACTGCACATGGTAGAGTATGGACTCCTTTTTTTTCTATTGTATCGCGCTTTTAACTCACTTCCCAAATGGAACGAAATATGGACTTTTTGTGTAAGTATGGCGCTAAGTGTTGGATACGCAATTAGTGATGAACTGCATCAGTTAAGTGTTGCTTCTCGGCATGGCAAACTTCGCGATGTGGTGATTGATATTGTCGGAATGCTCATCGTCTATGCTATGATAAAAAGTATACGAGTCGTTCGAAAATTATTATGAACTCAATTATTTCTGCAATTCACCGTTTTTTCATTCCATCTGAGCACAATTCATATCGGGCTCGTTCGGTGCAGATTAATATGCTCTCAGCATATTTGTTTGTTGCGATTATGTTGGTTTTTGTCAATAAACAGACAGGTTTTTTTACCAATGTTCTTGGTGTTGCCACCGACATTACTGCCACCAAATTGATGGAATATACCAATAACGAACGTCAAAAAGCTGGGTTACCCGCACTAACAGAAAACCCGCAACTTAACGAAGCTGCTCAAAAAAAAGCTGCAAATATGCTTCAACAGGACTATTGGGCACACTTTGGACCCAATGGCGAAAGTCCTTGGGATTTTATCAAACAGTCCGGATATCAGTATGAATATGCGGGCGAAAACTTAGCGAAAAATTTTCTCTTCTCGCAAAATGTAGTTGAGGCGTGGATGAATTCACCTACACACAAAGAAAATATACTGCGTAAGGATTATCGCGAAGTCGGATTTGCCGTAGTGAATGGTATGTTAAACGGCGAAGAGACTACGCTTGTTGTTCAGATGTTTGGCTCACCAGTAAACGCTTCGGTGATGCAAAAAGGAGAAACAACTCCAGTTGAGGATGTTGCCCCAATCAAGGAAGAAGTAAAAATGGAACAACCAATTGGTCAACAAAACACGCAGGGCGTTGTGGGGTCTACAAAACCATCTACGCGTATGTTTGCATATAACGTGAATCTCGTGTTTATTATGTTGATTCTCTTTGCAATAGTACTTGACCTTATTTTTGCAGCTAAACTTAACATCCTTCACATTAGAAGCAAGCACGTGGCACATCTTATTTTTGTTGGATTTATTGGTCTTTCAATTCTATTTGTTCTTAAACAGGGCACAATTTTATAACATGACACACTTTATTCACACAATTCAAAAGGAAGTAAAAAAACATTTGTTTGATTATCTGCTCCTCATTACGGGTGGAGTAGTGTTTCTTCTTTTCCTTCGTCTCTTTAATGGATATAGAACATATAGTTTTATAATCATAAGTCTCTTTGTTGGATATTATATTTATTGGGGTCAATATCATCACACCCGTACTAAGCAAGTAAGATTGACACATATAGTAGAATATATCCTGATTGGCTTTACGGTATTGTTTTTGTTGCTATTACTTATTCAGCCGTAATGATCTTCACATACTTATGAAAGGAATCATATTAGCAGGCGGACTCGGTTCAAGACTGTATCCCCTTACCTATGCAACAAACAAACACCTTCTTCCCGTCTATGATAAGCCAATGATTTACTACCCTATTCAAACGTTGGTTAAAGCCGGAATCAAAGAAGTACTTGTGATAGTTTCAGGTCCACATTCTGGGCACTTTATTCCTGTTTTGAAAAACGGTAAAGATTTTGGAGTTGAGCATATTGAATTTGCCTACCAAGAGAAACCGGACGGTGGTATTGCCGATGCCCTATCCCTCGCTCGCTATTTCGCAGACAATGAGCCGGTAGCGGTAATACTTGGCGACAACACGACCGACGCTGATATATCTCAGTCTGTGAAGGGGTTTAAAGAGGGGGCTACAATATTTCTTAAAAAAGTACCCGATCCAAACCGGTATGGAGTACCGAAATTTGATGAAAAAGACTCGACAAAAATAACTGAAATAATCGAAAAACCAAAGAATCCCCCTTCAGAATATGCAGTCACTGGACTTTATATTTACGATAACACCGTATTTGATGTAATTAAAAAATGCAAGCCCTCTTGGCGTGGGGAACTGGAAATTACCGATGTAAATAACGCATACCTCAAAAAGGGACAAATCAATTGGTCGGAATTAAAAGGATACTGGCTTGACGCCGGCACCTTCGACACCCTATACTTAGCTAACAAGTATTGGACTGAAAAAAGAAATCCAGCTGTTAAAAATATTTCAATAGAGTAACCCTATGGATACCATGCAAATTTTACTTATCGTAACACTCGGATCTGTAACCGTGTTTTCAATTATTGTCGGCATTCAACTTATCCTAGTTCTCAAGGAATTGAAAAAAACATTGGCGACAGTTAACAAAATTACATCTGGATTTGAAACGATTGGCGTTGGGATTGAGAAGGGATTCGAAGAAATAACTGGTTTTGTAAATGGCTTTAAGGCTTTGTTTAAACTGTTTGAAATCATTGCCCCTAAAAAAAATGATAAAAAATGATGGTAATGTAAAAAATTTCTGGAATGGTTTTTTAGCGGGAACTGTAGTTGCATCAGTATGCTTATATGTATTCGGAACGAAAAGCGGACGTAAGGGGTTAACAACGCTCATCCGCTTTTCAGAAGATCTTGAAGCTAATATTGCGGCAGTTGTCCATCACACAACCAAGTCTGGAGATAAGAAAACCACAAAAAAACATGGTTCATTATTAGATACTATTACTACTGTTTTAGACCGAATTCAGGTCGTGGCAAAAAACACTTGACTTTTCGCATCGAATCAGGTATACTTGATAAGTTTTTTACCATCCCCCATTTTTTGGAGGGATTGTTTTTGTTATCTTAACATTTGTTGTTGCTTTGCCAGATGCGAAACATCAAGACTCACTCTAACTCCCCTTCACAAATTTTCCTCGGAAAGGAACAAAACAAACTAAAGGAGGTAAACTTAATTGAAATACAAAAGGAGTCATGGGAAAAGCTTCTTACAGCAGAAGTAAAAGACATCCTGCAGGAATTTTTCCCCATAGAAGACTACACTGGTAAAAAGTTTGCACTCTATTTCGAAGATTTATACTTTGATAAACCTCGCTATACCATAGACCTTTGTTTCAAGAAAAAACTCACCTACGATTTCCCAGTTTATGTAAAAGTTAGATTGCTCAACAAAAAAACAGGTGCAGAAAAAAAACAGGACGTCTATTTCTTTAATCTGCCAAAAATGACCTCACGAGGTACATTTATCATCAACGGTATTGAGCGAGCTATCATTAATCAAATTGTCCGCTCACCAGGGGCCTACTTTACCGCTGAGATTGACAAAACATCTGGACTTACCCTCTATAACGCAGAGGTGCGACCATACATTGGATCATGGCTTGACTTTACCATAAGCAAGAATGGAACAATCGAAGGAAAGATTAACAAGAAACGAAAGTTCTTAGCTTCTGTATTTTTACGTGTCTTCGACAACCAAACAACAACAGAGCTTCTTGAACACTTTAACGATCTTGACCAAACACTTCTAGACAAATACATACTTCCAACATTTAAAAAAGACAAAACAACATCTAAAGATGAAGCAGTGCTTGAGTTGTATCGCAAAATTAAACCAGGTGAACCACTTGTGTTGGAAAATGCATACGAAACGCTCAATAATCTCTTTTTTAATCACCGCAGATATTCGCTAGCAGACGTTGGTAGATATAAAATAAATAAAAAACTAGGCCTCAATCAGCCAATTGACAAGGAACATCACATTCTTACCAAAGAAGATGTTGTATCGATATTAAAGTATTTAGTCCAACTTACCGTAGGTAAGGGATCGTTTGACGATATCGATCATCTTGGCAACCGAAGGCTTAAAACAGTAGGCGAGCTTGTTGGTACCTATGGAATTCGCGTCGGAATGGTGCGAACTGAAAAAGAAATCAAAGAGCGGATGAGTTTGGTACCATCAGACACGTTCCCAACTCCATCTCAGATCATAAACTCAAAGCCTATTATCATGGCTATAAATTCGTTCTTCAGGACAAATCAGCTGTCAACCATAGTTGATCAGACTAATCCTCTATCCGAAGTTGACAATCTCCGAAGAATCACCGTTGGTGGTCCGGGAGGGATTGAAAAAGAAAGAGCTTCATTTTCTATCCGTGACATTGCTTCTTCTCAGTATGGACGTATTTGTCCTATTAGATCGCCAGAGGGACCAAACATTGGTGTGGTCACCTATATGGCAATGTTTAGCAAGATAAATAAGTATGGGTTCTTGGAAACTCCATATAAAAAGATTCAAAAAGTTACTCAAGGAGGAAAAACGAGAGTAAAAGTCTCAGATGAAATTGAATACATGCAGGCAGATGATGAGGAAAAATACTACATCACTTCAGCAAATGTAACAGTTGATGAGAATGGATACATTACTAACGAAGCACTTGTAGCACGATTTGAAGGTGAAGTTATTGAGGTTCCTGTTGAAAAGCTTGACTATATTGATATTTCTGCACAACAAGCAGTAGGTGTATCAGCATCGCTTATTCCATTCCTACAAAACGATGATGCAAGCCGTGCCCTCATGGGTACGCACATGCAATGTCAGGCGGTACCACTGGTTAAACCTGGCGCACCAGTTGTAGGCACTGGAACTGAAGAAAAAATTGCACAAGCACTTGGACGCACAATCCGAGCAGAAGAAGATGCAACTGTAACGTATGTAGATGCAAAAAAAGTCGAACTGAAGGGAAAAAGTGGTAAAGAATACGAATATGCGCTTGAGCGATATCTGAGAACAAACAAAGATGTCGTATTTGATCAACGACCTCGAGTAGAGCTTGGACAAAAAATTAAAAAGGGTTCTGTAGTTGTTGATGGACCTGCAACAAGTGGAGGAAAACTTGCTCTTGGACAAAATCTAGTCGTTGCATACACATCCTTTAATGGTCTTGGATATGAGGACGGATTCGTAATTTCCGAACGCGTTGTTAAAGAAGACTTATTATCGTCTATAACGAGCGAAGAGTTTATTGCTGATGTTGTAGACACAAAACTTGGACCGGAAGAACTTACTCGTGATATTCCAAATGTCCGTGAAGAAGTTCTTGCAAATCTTGATAAAGATGGCCTAGTCGTTGTTGGTACGAAAATGAAGAGTGGCGACATCCTTGTTGGTAAGGTTGCCCCAAAGGGTGAAAAAGAACTCACCGCCGAAGAAAGACTTCTTCGCGCAATCTTTGGAGAAAAAGCAAAAGACGTAAAAGATACTTCCCTTCGTATGCCATACGGCAAACAAGGAGTTGTTGTTAACGTTGAAGTTATAGATAGTAAAAAGGATCCAAACGAACTTGAACCAAGTGTCATCAAAAGAATAATTGTAAACACTGCAGAATTGAGAAAAATTACAATTGGAGACAAACTTGCAGGGCGACACGGAAACAAGGGTGTTATTTCACGCATTCTCCCAGAATGGGACATGCCATATCTCGAAGATGGTACACCAGTAGATGTTATCATCTCACCTCTTTCCATACTTGCACGTATGAATCTCGGTCAACTTTTTGAGACGCTCTTAGGATTCATCGCACAATCAAACAACTGGTACATTGTTGCTCCAGTATTTGAAAAAATCGAAGAAAAATTCATCAGCGATGAACTAAAGAAAATGGGAATACCATCTGATGGCAAGGTCACATTGTATGATGGAAAAACTGGTAAAAAGTTTGACCGTCGTGTATTAGTGGGTACTGGATACATCATGAAACTCATCCACATGGTTGAGGATAAATTTCATGCACGTTCGGTTGGACCATACTCACTCGTATCTCAGCAACCACTCGGTGGAAAATCACAGATGGGTGGACAGCGCTTTGGAGAGATGGAGGTGTGGGCGCTTGAATCTCACCGAGTACCAGCCACATTGCAAGAAATGCTTACCATTAAGTCAGATGACGTTCGTGGTCGCACAAAGGCATTTGAATCGATTATTAAAGGACTTGATATTCCACAGTCCAATGTACCGGAATCATTCCATGTCCTTCTTAAAGAACTCAATGCACTAGGATTATCAATTGATTACATCAAATAAGTATGGAGGAACAGTTTATTGTCGACTTTAGCGGACTTCGCATCCGTCTTGCCTCCCCAGAGGACATTCTTAAGTGGTCAAAGGGAGAAGTCACCAAACCAGAAACCATCAACTACCGCACGTTCCGTGCTGAAAAAGATGGCTTATTTGATGAGCGTATATTTGGACCCACAAAGGATTTTGAATGTTACTGTGGAAAGTATAAAAGAATCCGCTATAAGGGAATCATCTGTGATCGATGTGGTGTTGAAGTAACCATATCTGCTGTCCGACGTGAACGCATGGGACACATCAAACTTGCAACTCCTATTTCACATATCTGGTACTTTAAAGGGGCTTCTACTCCTCTCAGTATTGTTCTTGATGTGCCACCTCAAGCTCTTGAAAAAATTATTTATTATGCTTTGTATTTAGTTACTGGCATTGATAAAGAATTACAGAAAAAAACACTTCATGAACTTGATGGAATGGCAAAGCAAGAAATTAAAAAGCTCGATGAAGAATATGAAGTAAAAAAACAAGATCTTAAAAAGTTCTTTAAACAACAAAAGGATGAAGTAGGTAAAAAAATTACTGCGAAAGAGCAAAAAGAACTTGCAGTTCAAGAACTGGATTTGCGTGAGCGGGAAAAATTCCGACTTCTTTCAGATAAATATGTTGAAGATAAGGCAAAAAGAACTGCATTTCTTGACCGCATCGCCAAAACCGTAAAAGCACTTAAAGTAAATGATACTCTTGAAGAAGAAGATTATCTTTACCTTCGTGAACAAAATCTTGATGCTTTTGTAACTGTAGGTATGGGTTCTGAAGTTGTCTACGACATTCTCACTACAGCCGACTTTAAAAAAATGTATCAAGAGGCAGTTGAGGAGCTCTCACGCTCAAAAGGTGAACGAAGAAATAAACTTCTTAAGAAGGTGCGTATTCTTGAGTCGTTTATTAAGGGTAATGTTGAGCCTGCATGGATGATCTTGACTGTGCTTCCTGTTATCCCTCCTGATCTTCGTCCGGTCGTTCAGCTTCCCGGTGGCAAATTTGCAACCTCTGATTTAAATGATTTTTATCGACGTGTTATTAATCGTAACAACCGTCTGAAACAGCTTATCGATCTAGGCGCTCCTGAAATCATCTTAAGGAATGAAAAGCGCATGTTACAAGAGGCAGTTGATTCACTTCTCGATCTTCAGAAATCACGTGGAAGATCACGCACCCAAGGTGTAGCATCGAAAGTGCAAAAATCTCTCTCTGATATTCTGAGAGGGAAACAAGGACGATTTAGACAAAATCTTCTTGGTAAACGTGTCGATTATTCGGGACGTTCCACCATTGCAGTTGGACCTGAACTTAAGATAAATCAATGTGGTATTCCACGTGAAATGGCGCTTGAACTATTTAAGCCTCACCTTCTTCACGAAATTATCGTACGAGGACTAGCACCAAATATTAAAAGTGCAAAAAACTACCTCGAACAACGAGACCCAGTGGTCTTCGATATTCTTGAGGAAATTACAAAGGATCACCCAGTATTGTTAAACCGTGCACCAACGCTTCACAAACTTTCTGTGTTGGCATTTTATCCCGTGCTTACCGACTCATACGTTATTAAACTCCACCCAGCAGTATGTGCAGGATATAACGCAGACTTTGACGGAGATGCAATGGGTGTATTCGTTCCATTGTCAAAAGCAGCAATTGACGAGGTTAAATCGCGAATGATGGCTCAGCAAAACTTGTTAAAGCCCTCTGACGGTACTCCAATTGCCCTTCCAATTAAAGAGATGGCGCTTGGAATTTATTATCTCACAACCCTTGATGCGCAATATGTGGCACTAAAGGACGAACAACTACACGCTTACGCAACTGCCGATGAGGCAATTAATGCGTACAGTCTTGGATATGCAGAACTGCGAAAACCAATCCTTGTACAGATGAATGGCACACTTACCAAAACAAGTATTGGACGTATTTTAGTAAATCAGCGCGTTCCTAAAGAGCTTGGCTTTATTAATACTGAAATGCGAGCAGTGGATATTAAGGATCTTGTGGTTCGTGCGATGAAGATCTACGACAACAACAACACCATTGGTGAACTTATAGACGCCCTAAAAGAGGTGGGTTTCTGGGGTGCAACTATGGCTGGCGGACTTTCATCATCGGTGTTTGATTGTATGATAATTGACGGTAAGAACGTTATTATCGAAGAAACAGAAAAAGAAGTGATGAAGATTAAAAAGAATTACGAACAAGGATTCCTTACCCTTGATGAAAAACGCAGGTATTCAAACAAGCTTTGGCTTGAAACAACAGAAAATCTTGCAAATAAAACATGGGATATTCTTGATGAAGAAAATCCAGTAAAGATGATTATTAAGTCAGGTGGAGCGCGTGCATCAAAAGAACAACTGAAACAACTTTCAGCTATGAAAGGACTTGTTGTTGATCCACTCGGTAAAATTATTGAGGTCCCAACCAAATCAAACTATCGTGAAGGACTTTCCATATTTGAATACGTCATTTCAGCTCGTGGAGCTCGTAAAGGTCTTACCGACTCAGCATTAAAAACAGCTGATGCAGGATATCTTACTCGACGGCTTGTTGATGTTTCCCATGATATGATAGTGCGCGAAGAAGAATGTGGAACAAATGAAGGACTTAAGGTCACCACTACAGAAGACCGTGGAGATAAGTTTAAATCCCGTATCCGTGGAAGATATCTTCTTGAAGATGCACTTGATGAAAATAAAAAAGTGGTATTCCCTGCGGGAACTCTTATCGATGAATTAAAGGTCGAAGAGCTCGTTGAGAAAAAAGTTAAAAAAGTTGTCGTACGTTCCGCACTCCATTGTCACTCAAAGTTTGGCGTCTGTCAAAAATGTTACGGTATCGATTTATCCACTGGGCGCATTGTTGAAATTGGTGTGCCTGTTGGCGTCATGGCTGCACAGTCGATTGGAGAGCCAGGCACACAGCTTACCATGCGTGTTCGTCACTTCGGAGGTATCGTAATATCCGACGTAACGCAAGGTTTGCCTCGTGTAGAAGAACTTTTTGAAACCCGAACACCTAAAACTGTATCCCCGATCAGCGATATTGAAGGAAAGGTTTCGGTTAAAGAGGATTCTGAACGAGAAACATACGTTATTAAGGTAATTCCTAATGATCCAAACCAAAAAGAAGAAGAGTTCATCGTACCAATGAGTCAAAATCTGAAAGTTAAAGATGGCGACATTGTTGTGAAGGGAACTCAACTTTCAGAAGGATACTTGAATATTAACGACGTATTAATGGTTAAAGGACTCAAAGCAGCACAGCTGTACCTTTTAAACGAAGTCCAGCGTGTCTATGAGTCACAAGGAATTGGTATTCATGATAAGCACTTTGAAGTCATCATTCGAAAAATGAGTGATAAAGTAACCATTGAAGATGAAGGAGATACATCATTTATTAAGGATGAGGTTGTGTCAAAGATTCGTTTTGAGGAAGAGAATAAAAAAGTACTCGCTATTGGAGGCAACCCAGCATCAGGTAAGGTGTCTATTCTGGGAATCACCAAAGCTGCAATTTATACCGATTCATGGTTGTCTGCTGCATCGTTCGAACAAACAACGTCGGTTTTGAGCAGTGCAGCAATCAAAAACCAAACAGATTCCTTGCTCGGACTGAAAGAAAATGTTATAATAGGCAGACTAATTCCTGTAAACAAGGATCTTATTGATAAATATTACACCAAATTTGTAAGTAATTATGCCAACAATCAACCAGCTGCTGAAACGCAGGAGACAAAAACGAGTTAAAAAGTCACGTGCAGCCGCACTAAAAGCGAGCTTTAATGCGCTTGAACGAAAGTACGTAGCAACAAACAATCCATTAAAAAGAGGTGTGTGTACCGTGGTAAGAACCATGACACCAAAAAAACCAAACTCAGCTCTTCGTAAAGTGGCAAGAGTACGTCTTTCAAATAAAATGGAAGTAACCGCATATATTCAGGGCGTTGGTCATAATCTTGCAGAGCACTCCATCGTGCTTGTACGCGGAGGAAGAGTAAAAGATTTGCCAGGTGTAAAATATCATATTGTACGTGGTAAGTTTGACACCGCAGGTGTCGTGGGAAGAGCCACTTCACGATCTAAATACGGTGCAAAAAAAGTAAAAGCTAAAGCAGCATAATCTATTTATTTATTATTCATATGCCAAGACATTCGTATAAAAGAACACAACCAAAAAAAGATCCAGTGTACAACAGTTTTGAAGTTTCAAAACTGATTAATTACATTATGTATGACGGGAAAAAGTCAACTGCCCAAAAAGTCGTATATGAAGTAATGGATAAATTTAAGAAGGAAAAACTTGATCCGGTTGAGGTTCTTGATAAAGCACTATCCAATGTTGCACCAGAACATGAAGTAAAACCAAGAAGACTTGGCGGCGCATCGTATTTAGTGCCTATTGACGTACGAAGAGAGCGCAAGCTATTTCTTGGACTTACCTGGATTGTAGATGCAGCCCGACTCCGATCAAATAAGGAATTCCGCTCTTTTGCAGATAAGCTGTATGCGGAGCTTAAAGATGCCTACCAAAATCAAGGCCAGGCTGTCACAAAACGTGCACAAGCCGAAAAACTCGCAGAACAGAACAAAGCTTTCTCACACTTGAAGTGGTGAAGAGAAATGCGTAAGCGTGAAGCGTGTAACGTATAACGTATCATACTTGTAGGGGTATTTTTTGACGTTTTGTACGATGCACGTTACACGTTCACGTTTTCGTTGAATATGGCTCAGCAACAAGGGGTTGTCACAAAAAATAGAATTGTTCCACTTGATAAAATTAGGAATATTGGCGTTATTGCGCATATCGATTCAGGAAAAACAACCACAACTGAACGCCTTCTCTTTTATACCGGTCGGACATATAAAATTGGAGATATTGATGAGGGTGATACACAAATGGATTGGATGCCTCAAGAGCGTGAACGCGGAATTACAATCGTATCTGCAGCCACCACAACATTTTGGAAAAACTTCCGAATTAATATCATTGATACTCCTGGACACGTAGATTTTACCGCAGAGGTTGAACGCTCGCTTCGTGTTCTTGATGGAGGAGTGGTTGTTTTTGACGCTGAAGAAGGAGTGCAAAGCCAGTCAGAAACAGTATGGAGACAGGCAGATAAATACAAAATCCCACGACTCTGTTTTATCAACAAAATGGACAAACTAGGTGCGGATTTTGATGCCACGACTCAAGAGATTACCGATCGACTTGGTTCACATCCAATTGTGGTTACTTATCCTATTGGCAAGGAGCAGGAATTTAGAGGAGTCATCGACCTTATGACGATGAAGGCATTCATTTATGACAAAGATGAAAAAGGTGTTGAATATTCAGTCACTGATATCCCTGCGGAATTACAGTCAAAAGCTCAGGAAATGCGTGCGAAAATGGTTGAAAAAATTGCAGAAATAGACGACGCTGTTATGGAAAAATACCTTAACGGTGAAGAAATTTCTGTTGATGTACTTAAATCAACACTACGAAAAGCGGTTATTGCGTATAAAGTTGTTCCCGTCTATGCAGGCACATCGCTTCGGAATAAAGGTGTTCAGCCGGTACTTGACGGAATAGTCGACTATCTCCCGTCCCCTGCTGATTTAAAAGTAGTAAAAGGCGTAGACACAGTTTCTGGTCAAGAAATTGAGCGTAAGCTTATCCCTGAGGAAAAATTTTCAGCTCTTGCATTTAAGATCCAGCTTGATCCTCACGTAGGAAAACTTACTTATACTCGTATCTACTCAGGTACACTTGAATCTGGCTCTTATGTATACGATGTAAATAAGCAAAAGAAAGAACGCGTTAGCCGACTTATACTCATGCATGCAAACAATCGTGAAGAGATTGATAAGGCATATGCAGGAGAAATTGTCGCACTTATTGGACCAAAAGAACTTAAAACGGGAGACACACTAGCAGATGAAGACAACCAGCTTCTCCTTGAACAAATCACTTTTCCCGAACCTGTTATCTCACTCGCTATCGAACCAAAAACAAAAGCAGATCAGGAAAAGCTGTCCTATACACTGCAACGACTCGCTGAAGAAGATCCAACATTTAAGGTAAAAGTCAACCATGAAACCGGACAAACAGTAATGTCGGGAATGGGAGAATTACACCTTGAAGTCCTCGTTGATCGTATGAAACGGGAAATGGGAATGGATGTTGTCGTTGGAAAGCCTCAGGTAGCCTATAAAGAAACAATTACCAAGAATAATGTAGAAATCGAAACAAAGTATATTAAACAGACCGGAGGACATGGTCAATACGGTCACTGTGTACTCGTTCTCAGCACACTCCCACGTGGTGAAGGGTTTAAATTTGAGAATAAAATTAAGGGAGGAACAATTCCATCTGAGTTTATTCCATCTGTTGAAAAGGGTGTTATAGAAGCAATGGAAAAGGGTGTGCTTTTAGGCTTCCCTATGACCGACATGAAGGTAGAGCTTATTGATGGTAGCTATCATGACGTTGACTCATCCGATATCGCCTTTAAGATTGCAGGATCCATGGCTCTTACCGATGGAGCGAAAAAAGCTGGACTTACATTGCTTGAGCCTATCATGAAGATGGAGGTCACAGTTCCAGATGACTTTATGGGAGTAGTAATAGGAGATCTATCAAGTCGACGTGGAAAGATACTGGGAACTGACAAAAGAGGTCGTTCAACAATTATTCGCGGACATGCTCCCCTTGCAGAACTATCTGGATATGTTACAGTACTTCGATCGCTCACTGAAGGACGAGGTATTTCATATATGGAACCTTCTCACTACGAAGAAGTTCCACAGAATGTGCTCAAGAGCATGACCGAAAAGAGTGCGTCAGCAAAATAATGGAAACTCTGATCGTTTCTGATTTACATCTCACTGAAAAGTGGGATGAAAAAAAGCACAGTTTCTTGTGAAGCTATTTTCCTCCGCTGATAACATTATCATGAACGGTGATTTTTAGGATGGAGAACGAACGTATTTCGAACGATTTATTTCTTCACGATAAAGCGTCCTTTTCCCGATATTGAAATCAAAAAAGACAATATATCTTTTTAGTAATCATGATTTGGAAAAATACAACGATTTTCGTATGTCCCTTTTTTCTGATGAACAAAAGGACTTTCATATTTATAAAGAAGAAAACTATTCGTACCATATAGAGCATGGACACCTTCTAATTAGAACCCTCGATATTGCACTTCATCTCCCGAGAAAAGTATTGTTTCTGTTAAGTGCCATTGCACAGCCGATAGAGGCGTTTTTTATAAATCATGGAAGTATTCATAATCATCTCATTCGATTTACAAATGTAATTATGAAGAGACGTATGCATCCGAAGAGAAAAGATATGTGGTATGTGTGTGGTCATACTCATTATCCAGAACTTGATCATCCTCGATTGTATACAAACTCAGGTTTTATCCAACATGGAAAGGCTACATATCTTATAGCAACTCCCGAAAGCCTATCCCTCCATACTGAGTGGTATAAGTAATAAATATAGTAATATTGGTATTGACAAGGTAAACGATTGTTTACTAAAATGGTAAACGATTGTTCAATTATTACACAATATGAAAGATAGAATAACCATTCTTAAACTATTTTACAAAAAACACAGCCGGCTTCCGTCGTACTCAGAAATGCTTAAACTTTTTAATGTCTCATCAAAAAATGCAATTTTTAAGATGATAAACAAATGGATTGAGGAAGGATTTTTAAAACGAGATGAACAAAACAAACTATCTCCCAACACCAAACTTTTTGCCCTTCCCTATTTGGGTGTTATTAAAGCAGGATTTCCAATTCTTGCGGAGGAAAATAAAGAATATTTATCGCTTGATGACTATCTAATTGGCGACCCTCAATCCTCATTTTTACTTAAAGTTAGCGGCGACTCTATGGAGGGAGTTGGAATTTTTGAGGGCGATATTGTAATTGTTGAGCGTAAAAAGGATGCATCGCTTGGGGCAATAGTTCTTGCACAAATAGACCGTGAATGGACGTTAAAAATTCTTCGTCGTGACCGGATGACTCGTAAATATTACCTTGTGGCCGCTAATCCCAAATACCCCGCATTCTATCCCCATGAAGATTTGCAAATTTTTGGCACAGTAAAAGCAGTAGTAAGAAAATTCAATTAACAAATGACAATAAGGAAGTTAAAGGACATTTGTCATGATCGTGTTTTCGCGCTACGCAGTATGTCCTTCCGTATTCAATGAGCAGATAGGTAAATGATAGCCATTTAGTTTGCGGAACACATCTCATAAGATCATTTTCAATTTTGTCTGGATCGGAATGTTTGGTTAGACCCAATTTACGGGCAAGTCGTTTAACGTGAGTGTCTACCACTATACCTTCTACTACTCCAAATGCGTTCCCGAGTACTACATTTGCTGTTTTTCTTCCTACACCTGGCAACGAAATTAACTCTTTCATGGTATGTGGAACATTACCACCAAACTTATCTTTAATTATGCGCGCTGTGAGTAGTATGTGTTTTGCTTTCATACGATAAAATCCTGTCATAAAAATATCCCTTTCAAACTCCTCTCGGTCAGCGTGAACATACTCATCAAGAGTTTTGTATTTTCGGAATAGTTTTTGGGTAACTCGATTTACCATTTTATCGGTACATTGAGCAGAAAGCATAACCGCAACAAGTAATTCCCAGGGATTACCATACTGAAGCATGATTTTTGCCTGGGGAAATAATTTTGATAATGTGTTAATTATTACTGCTACTCGCTGTTTTTTTGTCATTATTATTGAATATAAAAAAGAGCATTCTCTTTACGTATCATTCCCTCCTTAATGAGCTCAGAAAGAGCCTTACCGACTCTATCGTCGTTCGGATATAGTTTATATAGTTCTGCAAGTGTATATGATTTGGCGAGTAATAGTCTAAGTATTTGTCCGCGAAGTTGCCGTACCGATCCATTAAACTGAGGCTGCTTTATATAGTGTTTGCTTTTTTTGTTTGGGTTGGGTATGGTCTCTCCTAAATAGGCACCATAATCCATGAGTGCCCAGTACCACTCTCTAGGATTGTTTTTATCTACAACCTTTTTAACAAGCGGGAATATATCGTCATCATGCACCTTATTTGTACTGATTTTGGAAGTAAAAAAATGATGAATAAATACACGTCGAATATTAGTCTCCATAAAAACTACGGGTAAGTTGAACGCAAACGCCGCAATTGAAGACGCAGTTGCATAGCCTATACCAGGAAGTTCATCAAGCAGAACAACTTCACTTGGCAAGCGACCCTTATGCTTGTCCACAATCACTTGAGCAGCAGATCGAAGATACAGAGCACGTCTGTTATACCCCATACCCTGCCATACCCTTAGTAAGCGTTTGGTGTCTGCTTTAGCAAGGGATGTAAAGTTTGGAAACGCCCTCTTAAATTCTGAATATTTGGCAACTACCCGCGGAACTTGAGTTTGTTGGAGCATAACTTCTGATATAAAAACAGAATATGGAGAGGTGTCGTCCCGCCATGGCATAGGACGTTTATTTTTATAATAGTAATTCCAAACGGTCTTCCGAAACTGTTTGATATCACTATTTCTCATCCACCTATTGTATCAATAGTCTTGCTTTTTTGGACTTTATGACTTTTAAGACCCTTAGACTATTTGAGCCACTCAACATAGGTGCACCCTGTGGGCAGTTTATTTACCCGATCCCAACCTCCAGTTGAACACTTTTTCATTTGTTTGCCTGTAGATGTTGTTGTCTTGATAAGTTTATTTCCACATTCCGGACATTCCTCATCGAGCTCTTCTACTACTGGCTTCATCCACTCAACATAATCACATCCGCCCGCGGTTTTAGTCTTAGGATCCCACGTCGCGGACGAACATTTTTTCATTTTTTTATTAAACCTAGTCATCGTTAATAAAAGTGGTGCACCGCATTTTGGACATTTTTCATCCAAGGCTTCTGGTTCAAAAGGTAGCCATTTTACGTAGTCACACCCATCAACCGTTCGTGTTTCGTTGTTCCAACTCCCCGCCGAACATCTTTGGAGCCGTTTTCCTGCTTTAGTGGTAACTATTTCACCTAAAGGTGATTGACATTTTGGACATACATTGTCTGCCATAAAATAAATAAATTGAAAAAATAATACTAATCTAAGACATACACCCCTTTTCTTTCATACTACAAAAGGTATGAGCTGTAATGATAACATGATCTAATACTTCAATGCCAAGAATTTTACCTGCATGAATAAGGCGTTGTGTGGTTGTTATATCTGACTCAGACGGTTCTGGACTATCTGATGGATGGTTGTGGCAAAGTATTATCTGTGCCGCGTGAACTCGAACCGCTGGTTCAAAAACCTCGCGTGGATGAGCAATGCTTGTATTTAAGTTCCCAATTGAAATTAATTCTCGTTGAATTAACTGATTTCTCACATCTAAATAAAGAACGTAGAAATGCTCTTTCTTGCCTGCAGCTATATGCTGCATTTGTTTCCACACATCCTCAGGTGATACGATAAGTTGGGTTTTTTTACCACCATACATACGTTTTCCAAACTCGAGCACTGCCAACAGTGTGCATGCTTTTATTAGTCCCACTCCAGAAATTTTTATAATGTCGTTTTTGTGAATTTCAAGTAAATTTTTTTCAAAGAGAATGCTAACTTCTTTTGCAATTTTCATTATCCCTCTCCCTTTGCGACCGACGCGAAGAATAAGCGCTATTAATTCTTGTAGGGTAAGCGATTCAATCCCGTATTGCAGTGCTTTCTCTTGGGGAAACATATACAAAATAATAAGGAGAAAATTACCTTTAACACAATGGTTTTTATACCACAAAAAAACTATTTAGACTGTTCAGAAAAGATAATATATTCATTAGCGGTCTTAGTGCCAATCAATGGGTGTTTTGCCATTCTTTATAAGGTACTGATTACATCCACTGAAGTGGTGGTTACCAAAAAATAAATGTGCAGAAAAGGGTGATGGGTGTCCAGACTCCAACACAAGATTTTTTGCTCTATCTATTACTACTCCTTTATTTTGGGCATACTTGCCCCATAACAGGTATACAATATTTTCATTATGTGCATTAAGTGCCGCTATGGTTGCGCCTGTAAACTGTTCCCAACCCTTTTTACTGTGTGAAGTAGGGGTATTTGCTCGCACGGTAAGTGTTGCATTCAGTAAAAGCACTCCCTGTTTTGCCCAGCGGGTTAAATCGCCAGATGAGAATGGTTCAATACCCAAATCATTTTTAATTTCTTTGAAGATATTTTTGAGCGATGGAGGAATTGCAATGCCGTCATGTACAGCAAAACAAAGTCCGTTGGCCTGACCTGCCCCGTGGTATGGGTCCTGACCCACAATCACAACCTTTACCTTGTCGAAGGGGCAGAGATCAAATGCGCGAAAGACATCACGCGGAGGAGGATAAACCGTTTGCGTCAAATATTCACTCCTCACGAATGAACTAAGCTCAGTCCAGTAAGGTTTTTTAAACTCTTTGTCTAATTTGCTTTTCCATGACTCATCAATTTTTACCTCATGCATATTTTGTGATATGAAAAAAACATTACTTATATCTAATTATTTAAATAATTAGATATAAGTTGACTAGATTATACACCGACGATATATGTTTTCTCTCCGTCGACCACATATGCTTGATTATTGGTAAGGATAGTCACTTCATATTTTCTACCAGTCCATTTCTGAATAATTTTCTGAAATTTCTCATCATACTTAGCCTCACCATATTGAGGCAATATTAAATTGGGCACAAGATCAAGTCCCTCGTAGGACGGGAGGGTAACAATAGACCGGTCATCCAGATCTTCAATATATTCAACGGTTGGACATGCGAGTGCGGATCCGGCACTTGAACCAATGTAGATCAGTCCTTTCTCAACAAGAGGAGTAATCATCTCCGCAAACCCGCTTTTTTGTACATGATCAAGGAGATAGTAGGTATTGCCCCCGCTGACAAAAACCGCATCTACACCCCTGCAGGCATTCGCTACCTGTTCCCGTGTTTTATTTTTTAAATCAAAGCTTTTGATCTGAAATCCCATGAGTTTGAGTTTTAGTTTGTCTCCGTAGAACCATGGCTTTACTGTGTAGGGGTTTGCCGCTGATGAATAAACAAGAGCTTCATTTCACGAGGTGATCTGGGTAAAAGTGTATGAAGTTTGTCTGCTGTAAATGCAAAATAGGAACTTAAAAAAAGTTTTTTCATATAAATTACCGTAAATATTTTTCAATATTTTCTTTATGCTCTTCGTACGTTTTGGAACAGTAGATATCGCCCTTTTTATCATGGAGATAGAATAAACATTCCGTTTCTGCAGGATTTAGCGCTGCTTCTATGTGTGTTATGCTTGGACTACAAATGGGGGTTGGCGGTAGCCCTTTGCGAAGATATGAGTTATAGGGAGAATCGGATTGTTTTTCAGCAAGATCAACAGGCGCCCACCAATTACCATTTCGTTTACCTGCAGTATATTGCATTGTGGCATCTATCTGGAGAGGCATGCCAATATTTAACCTGTTCCATATTACTCCAGATATTAGATGTATATCTTTTGCTCCTGCGGCTTCACGCGCAATGAGAGACGCAATACGAAGTCCAGTAACCCAGCGAATATTTGCATCAATATACTTTTGCGCATATGGACCAAATTGCTCATTAAACCTGTTAATAAACCGCTTTGCTACCTCTTTTGGACTTTCATCTCTTGAAATGAGATAGGTATCAGGATAGTACACTCCTTCATAATATTCGTGTTTTGGGTTGGAATAGAGAGTGTTCCATTCAACAAGTTGGGATTCAGACCAGTCAAGATTTTTCGCCAATATTTCTCCAATATGCTCTTTGCGTAGACAATAATTAATAGATATCCAAACCATGTCAGGTTTGCCGGCAATTTTTTGAATAATCTGAACAACATTCATACCGTGATTAAGCCTGTATCCTCCTGGCTCAATCGCATGTCCGATAAAGCGAGACAAGAAGTGAAAAACCAAACTGTTTTTTACCAATTTTTGATCTTGAAGTTCTGTTACTGCGTCAAAATTTTTTACATTTTTGGGCACTATAAGTATATACTCATCTTTTGTATCCCCTGTCGGACCGAAATAAAAGTAGAAAACGCCGAGAGAAAGAATTATGACAAAAAGTAATTTTTTCATACTGTAACTAATGATTTTTCATAACGGTAAGGACACGAGTTACTCGAACCTTTTTCCACGAGTATAAATTCGTTTTTCTCGTAAAATCGGTGTGCACGTTTCATGTTTGCGAGAGTATTGAGGATGATTTTTGTAAAACTACTATGCTTCGCATACCTTAAGGCCGTATCTACAAGTGATTGTCCAACACCGGTGCCGTGAATCGCATGCAAAACAAACATTCGACGTAATTTTGCAATGCGACCAACCTTATCCTTAAGTCCTGCCGTACCGACAATCTTTCCGTTTTGTTCTGCTGCCCAAAACCTACTTTTCCCTGAATAATACTCAAAAATGCTCTGTAAATCAGCAACATCCATCGGAAGTTCGCTTGATGGGATTACTTTTTCACCAACAAGAGTTTTTCCAACAACATCAATTACAGCCAATTTGTCTTCCTCAGAATATTCTCGAATACGAATTGACGTCTCGTTCATGGAGATAATTGTACACGTTCACCCTGTGTAGTGAGTATTGTAATCCGTCTCTGGGGGTAATGTTAATGTATACGAATTCATATCCATCGTGATATGCATTTTTTCAATAGATACCCAGTCCCTTCGCTTCAGCTCAGTGAGTGGAATCTCTGCTTGCTAATAGAGTTCATTCTCATATTTATTATCACTGTAATCGCAAAAAAGATCACAGATGTAAGGAGCTGTATATAACTGTAACGGAATTGATAAAACAGTTGGTTGTTCACCTTACGAATATATTAAACTTAAAACAACCCTTCTTCTCTCTGAGTTTCAGAACGAAATTGAAAGACTTCAACATATAAAAAATACTGTACTAAAAGATAGAAATTCAAAGCTGGAACTTACAAAATACAACGATGAATCAAATAAGGAAATAAATCCTAAAGAAGATCAAATACAAATGCTCAATGATTATCTACTCCATGTTCTTCAGTATGGAACACCAGAGGAACGGATTAAAATCCCGGCGGGAGTAAGTTCAAAATTTAAACTATTAAACAGACAAATCAGATTAGTTTGAATTTTTCTCAAGCACTGATCTTTCCCCAAGACTTTGAGAGAATCTCAATAAATATCCACTTGGATCCATGACAAGAATTTCTCGACAGCCGTAAAGAGTGTCCTTAACTTTATACCAATTGTCTTTTATCCCCCTTGTTAAGGGATAATTATTTTTTGCTAGTGAATTAATTATTTTTTGCACATTATCAGTTTCTATTTGAAAATTAATACCTCTTCCATATGGATATTCTGGTTTCCCGTTGTGCCATTCTTCATCCTCATCTTCTTGTTGGATCATGAGTTGGCTTCCTTGATAAGAAAGAAAGGAAAATAATGGATTTGGTCTTTTATACTCAAGTTTAAAATCCAATATTTTTGTGTAAAAATCTAGACTTTTTTTGAAGTCGATAACATACAATTCTGGGAGAATATTATTAAATTTTATAAAGATCGTTATATCAAAAGTTATAAAGCTTTACAGGTTCGCTTTATGAAAGAATAATGCACATAATAGAAGGGACTCGAACGAAACTTCATAAATACTAGAGAAAGCCACCAAAAGCTAAATAATACGAAAAGGTTAGAACCAACAGCATATCCCTTGTGGGCTTTTTGGGCTGCTTTTCATTCTCCAGGACTATTTTGGGATTAGTGGTAACTTTGAAGATTATTCAGCAAACCCCAATGCGCCAAAGTGGGAGGGTAAACGGGTCTTGTAGGACTTTCCGTCAAAATGCGGAGAGGGAGGGGTTCGAACCCTCGATGACATTGCTGCCATACAGGTTTTCGAAACCTGCGCGATCAACCACTCTGCCACCTCTCCTTTAGAATCTGTTACGAATCTGTAAGATGAGTTACAGATTCTTAAGTCCTCCAAATATCGCTCTTTGAGCCGCGCTACGAATAGTAGGTAAGGCGAAAAGTAAGATATGGAGGACTAACAGACTTACGATAAAGTATATCACAAAACAACTAGTTCGTCCTTTTTGATCGCATACTGGCGCGCTTTTTATGCATAAATTACCTATAGTATATGATATAATTCAGCATGATAGAACTTGCTACAAAAAGTAGGATATTTGCAAAATATGTAGGAAGAAAGGCATTCCCTACCGATACAGTTGGAGTCCAAACTTATAGACATGATTCAGGAATCGACTTACAAACAGGCGTGAGGGGCTGCCAGTTAAGAACTGGCGATGTAATAGACGTAAAATCCCCTGTTCCACTTGAAGACATCGGTTTAAAACATGCATCAAAAATTCGCATATTTGGCCCTGCATGTCTTGGATGTCTTGTGTTTGAAGGATGTAGGGTCCTAAACAGAAAAAGACTACCCAACTCATCTTCGTGATATACTCACTTCATGCTAATAATAGTGGGCGGCCCCATGTTTTCGGGCAAAACAACCTGGCTGATCGAACATACAAAAAAACTACCCACAGGCAGATATGTTATCTTTAAACCTAATATAGATACTCGGTATGCAACTCATGCGATTGTAACACATAACGGACAGACTCTTCCAGCGCTCATCATAAACTACAAAAAACCAGCATTTCCTCCTCTGAGTAGAAAAATTAAAACTATACTCATAGACGAGCTTAATTTTTTTTCATACAAAACACTCCTACCTTTACTTAATCGTCAACAAAAAATGGGAAGAGATATTATTGGAGTTGGACTGCTCTATGATAGTAATAAAAAAACATTTGGAGCAACGCTTCCCCTGAGCAAAATTGCAGATAAAGTTCTCGAACTACTCGCAATCTGCGATAACTGCGGTCAAAAAACTGCCCGGCATTCGTATTGCAAAACTAAGACGAAATCACAGATTGCCATAGGTGCCGGTGAAAGCTACGGAACCTCATGTGACGAGTGCTGGAGTGTTCTTGCTCTTTCTCCCAAACACATACCATGATATCGTGGTTACATACAGTAAATAGGCGATTATCTGAGTGATATCCATTTTTCGAGTAATGCCAAAAAGCGCATTTATCATATCGCCCATTATTGTTCCAGACGCAGGAACAAATGGGATGGTGAATTTTAGATACTCTGTTAACAATCCCGCCTCTGCAAACTCATGAATACCCCTCGCTACCAAACCACCTGCAAAAAGAATGAGTAAAATACTGGATACCCTAAATGCATACACAATTGACATACTCACAGTCGCTTTAAAAAACATATATGAGACTATCAAACCAAGAACAATACCTCCACTAAATCCATATGCTATGTCAGTTGGATCACTTGATAGATAAATGCTTCCCAAGAATAAAACTATCTCAAAACCTTCACGAAAAACTGCAGTAAATACGAGAACAAATAGTCCTCTCTCCTGTTGAGTGTGGATCGTATGCTTTACTTTTTTCATAAGTGCGTTCTTGTGGGTTAAAAAGTAGGTGTGAAGAAAAAAAACTGCCCAGGTAATAAATCCTGCAGAAACAATCATGAGTACACCCTCAATAAACTCTTCTGTTTTGCCTGAATACGCTTTTTGCAAATTAAATCCTAGTATACTTGCCCCAATAAGAAGAATTATACTTACCACAACCGCACTCATTGTTGCCTTCCAAACCACAGAAAGACTTTTTTGTTGATTTAGTTTTTTTAGTATTCCTGCACTTGTCGCAACAATTACAGTTGCTTCTATAACTTCTCGAAACGTGATTAAAAATGCAGGAAACATAGGTGTCTAAGGTGATAATTTATACAAATGATAAACATATAATTGAAGGTGGAGACGAAAAGAAGAAAATATCGCCTCCTTTAGAGAAAAAACAGTATAGCGTTCATTCTGTTAATACTATTACAAATAAAGTAATAGATAAAGTGTATATCATACTTTCTTGATTGTCAATCATCTCGTTACGCAAATAACGAGATGCAGCATACTTTGAGTATGGGATATTATGTAGAACTTAACACTCTACTTCGCCCTCCTGTCCCGTTTGATTTTGCAGATATTACGGTTGGAAATACATATACAGTTACGCTTGAACGTGAGCGGGCTTTCCCCCTTCATATCGCGGTACTGCTTATTGATGCAGATTGGAATTTTTACGGATATGCAGTTGCTCATTCAGCAACATTGAAAGATAAAAAAACCACTATAGAATTTGAAGTCCTTACTCTTTTTTCAAAAGAAGAAAGACTTCTGTATAAACAAAAGTTTATCGAAGCAGCCAAAAAAACCGGAGAAGTAAAATAAATTACCCCCTTCTATTTGCACGGTAATACGACGGTCGAGATGATCTACCATAAGACCGACCGGAACCGCTTGATCTACCGTATAATGGCCTGCCGTTTGATGATCTCCCCCCGAATGATCGATTTTGAGGTCGAGCGGCTCGAAATCGATTAGCTGATGGACGTTGTTCTTCCGCGCCAATATGCGCTGCAAAAGTGAGAGCTACTCCCTCATTCTCGGCACGTCCTGTTCTTCCAATACGATGAATGTAGTCCTCGTAAGTATCAGGAACTTCATAGTTAATGACATGTGTAATTCCTTCGATATCAATACCTCGAGCGGCAACATCAGTTGCAACAAGAATTTGAACAACATCTTCTTTAAACATGCGAATGGCTTGTTGTCGTTGAAACTGTGCTTTATCGCCATGAATTGCGGCAACTTTAAATCCCTCGCTATAAAGCGCTTTCGATAAGTTCTCTACACCCATCTTTGTTCGGCTAAATACCATTACCTTTTTAAATGCATCTTGTCGTAATAGTTCTGCCAACTTTGAACGCTTTTGAGTTGGGTCTACTGTGACCACTTCTTGTTTAATATTTGCAACAGTCTCGTGTTTTTTTACCGATACTGTTACTGGATTTTTTACAAAGGACTGTATGAGTATATTAATAGCCGGTGACAATGTAGCTGAAAAAAACAGCGACTGTCTTTCCTGAGGTAAAAACGAGATTATGTGCTTTATGTCATGGATAAATCCCATATCAAGCATCTGGTCTGCCTCATCAAGAACAACCATTTTAAATGACTCAAGCTTAAGAGCTTTGCGCTCTATTAAATCTTTAAGTCTACCCGGAGTTCCAATAACCACGTGAGGACCACGTCTCAGTTCTTGGATCTGGGTATACATAGAAGACTGTCCAATACAAAACGAGCTCCAAATAGGCATATTGCCTGTAAATTTTCGAAGCTCATCACGAATTTGCAGTGCTAATTCCCGCGTTGGGGTAATTATCAAAGCCCGGTATGTACGGTCTTTGAGAATCCGTTCGATAAGAGGAAGCAAAAATGCGGCCGTCTTACCGGTTCCCGTATTGGCAATACCAATCACGTCTTTTCCTGTCCGAATAGCTGGGATAGCTGCTGCCTGAATAGGCGTTAATGCAGTATATCCGCGACGGCTTACAGCCGAGGAAAGTGCTAGGGGTAGGTTAAGCGAAGCTAACTCTACAGTAGGAGCAGGTGCTTGTTGTTCAATCGGTTGAGTTTTCACCGTTGCTCTTTTGATATATTCATGAATAGATGGTGTCGATTTTCGTGCTGGTCTACGACCGCTTAAAAATCTACCACTTCTAAACGAATTTCCCGAAAAACGGGTGTTGCGACTTCTCATGTTTGTATACATACGCACAATACGGAAATTGTAATAAAATACTTGTATTACTTTCGTGTCGAATTACCCGATCAGTTAAGCATTAAGTATGAATTATCTTGCAGATATTCTGCATCAGATAACTCTATTTAAGAAGTAAGAGAGTGAAGCTCTTCAAAAAATTAAGTATAAAAACTAAGAAGAACTCAAGAGTACTACGTGGTACGAAAGTACTTAAATCAACCTTACTATCTAGCTATAAGTATACTACAGGATTTACTTTTGTCAAGCGAATATTTACTAGTTTGTTACAATAAAGAATGCCAAAAAAAATCAAAAAAAACTGTGGTTTAAAGCTAAAAATTATGGTTAAGAATGGGTTGGAGAAAAACCTGAGTGGCGATGGGGAGGAAAAAAACTATGATTAAATTTATCCTGCTTTTTTCGCTCATTGCATTCAAAAGTTTGTACGTACCTCTTAACAAGAGGAAATCGAAATATTATTGGGAATTACCAATAGATAAAAAAATCCCTCTTATTCCCATATTTGTCGTGCCCTATTTATTTTATTTTGCGTTTACCGCCATTGCATTTACCACACTTTGGAACTCTGATCTTTTCTATCCACTCACCTTAGCGCTATTTATCTCTTACGCAATCGCGCTTCCGGTTTGGTACTTTTTGCCGAATGGGGTAAAACGACCCCAAGTGGTTGGAAACTCAGTTTTTCATCGTATGGTACGATATGTTCATCGTTATGACGAAGATGGAAATGGTTTGCCCAGTGCTCACGTATATGTGGCACTCATTTGCGCACATTACTTAGTTTTGGGTTACCCACATTTTGCTCTATTGTCCATTATGACTGGACTCCTCATATCTATATCAACACTGTATACAAAACAACATTATATTGTCGACGTACCTGGAGGTGTTGCAGTGTATCTTCTTTCGGTTTATCTTACAGGCGTTTTATTGTAGGGTGAATATAGTACACTGAAACTATATGAATATATCACCACATACTAAACTTATGGATCTTCATGGAAAAGTTGCAATAGTAACAGGGGGCTCCGTTGGAATCGGTTTTGGTATATCGTATCGACTTGCTGAAGCAGGGGCACACGTTATTATTGCCGCGCGAAGATTTGAAGAGGCACAAAAAACCGCAAAAGAGTTTCAAGAAAAAAAGATTTAAGGCAGACGCTGTACAAACTGATATTTCGATTGAAGAAGGGGTTAAAAATCTCGTTTTAAAAGCAGTTGAGCTTGGAGGAAGAATTGATATTCTGGTAAACAATGCAGGGATATTTCCCTTTTCCCCTCTTGCAACGCTAAATGCAGAAACCTTTGATAAAACTATTGCAATAAATTTGCGAGGACTTTTTCTTACCACCAAATATGTGAGCGAATATATGATTAAAGAGAATATTAAGGGAAAGATTATTAATACGACATCTATTGATGCGGTTCATCCATCGATGGTTGGACTTGCACACTACGATGCATCAAAACATGGTGCTTGGGGGTTTACAAAAAACGTAGCCCTCGAACTTGCTAAACATGGAATAACTGTTAACGCGGTTGCTCCAGGTGGTGTAATGACTCCGGGAGTAGCTGCAATGCAGTCTGGCGGCAAGGTGACGGATACGGAACGATTCCCCGATGCCCCCAAAATGGATGTACCTCTTGGTCGAATGGGTGTACCTGACGATATAGGAAAGGTTGTGTTATTTTTGGCATCTGAGATGTCCGACTATATGACCGGAACACAAATAGTGGTAGACGGGGGATATTTGATTAATTAAAGTTCAATTACAGAGATATTTTTTAGTTCTTGCATAAGTAGTGAAATTCGCTCTTTTTCTGTGGTTGTCATAACGGTTTGATATTGGGTAATTAACTTAAGAATTCTTTCTTTATTGTCGTGATCAAATTCGGAAAATACATCGTCAAGAAGTAAAAGTGGCACAATATGGAGTTTTTCCTTACAATAATGAATTTCATTCATTTTAAGCCAAAATATTGTCATGCGTTGCTCACTACGTGAGCCGTACTTGTGTATGTTTTTGTGACTGCCTTTTTTTCTTCCCATTGAAAATACGAAGTCGTCTTTTTGAGGCCCAATAAGTGTTCTTCTCAGTTTTAACTCGAGGTTTTTCTTTTCAGCAAGTCGTTCAAGTGAAAATTCGTCTTGAATATATTCAGCAAAAAATGTGTGACTGTCAACATTTGCATTAGAGTTAATATAGTCAATATACTCCTTCCTCTTTTGCGACAAATAAAGCGCCTCTTTAACAAGATACGCATCCCAAAACAAAAGCTCATCCTGTAGTTTGTCTATAGAAATATAATGTTCAAGAATCTTGTTTCTTTTACGTAGCGCTTGTTCATAGTTAGTGAGATGTTTTTTATACTGTATGTCGTATTTTCCGATAACCGAATTCATATACTCGCGCCGATTATCAGGTGAACCAATAATGATGTCTATCTGTTCGGGAGAAAAGAGCACTGTGTGAGTATTCATACTTCTATACTGTACTCCCACTTTGTTTACAGACTCTACAAAATATTTTTTATCAGATTTCCCTTCATTAGTTCTAGATATGATAATGCGGAACTGTCTATCTTTCACATTATCTGAGAGAAGTAGGTCGATTTGAGCTTTTTGTTCTCCCATCATCACAAATTCATCTTCTTTTGTTTCCCGAAAACCCTCTCCGTGAATACCAACGTGAATTGACTCCAAGATATTCGTTTTTCCACGTGCATTGTCCCCCAGTAATACTGTGAGTGTGGGAGAAATATCAAGTGTCTTTGATGTGATATTTCGAAATGAATGAAGAGATATACGTTTTAAAATCATCTCCCCATTATAGCGTACATCTAAGTAAAGTTTGCTTAGATTATCCCCTCACCAACCCCAAAAATATACGAGATAACTCGTGTAATAAGAAATGAAAGCACAAGCAGTATAAAACCGACAATTGCTGCCGTAATTTTTGCATTAGCCGATTTAATTTTTTCAGGGGTGCCTTGTGATGTTACATAGTCATACCCACCCCACATGAGAATAAAAAAGAGGAGTATCCCACCAATCGATATTACAAATGGCACTAAATTGTTAATAACGTCGCCGATAGTATCATACCCCTGAAGAGGGCCTTTAAATTCTACCCCATTTAATCGAACTTCTTGTGCAAGAACAGATTTAATCATAGTATAGTTTTGTTAATAAGCATAAAAACTACTAATAGTATACCGTGTCCCAATGCAGAAAACAAAATTGCCGGTTCAATAGCGGTAAGATATGCCGAAATTACAGTCGTGATGGTAGAAAGTAACAATGGATGTATCTCAAATGGAATAATGTAATAAAGAAAACTTAAGATAAGCCCAACGGGGATACTATACCACACATATTTTAAGTCCTGATCAGATGAAAACATATTTGCAGTAATTGACAATAGTAAGTATCCAAGAGTCAATCGAACAAACCAATTCCCCTCCATCAACAGATTGGTTTGCACGATAAGCCAGATAATTGCAGAGGCTCCAAAAAGTGGGGCTATACCAACCAATATTGGACGAATAAAATCTCCCTTAACCCGCTCATACTCAACATGACCTAATCGCACTCTTCTCCCCTCAATAACAGGAAATAAAGAAACATCACGGGGATGTAGATTAAGTAATAATGCAACAATATAGTGAGACATTTCGTGTACCACCGTACCTGGAAAGTAAAGGATCGAGATTACTCCCATACCTATCGATTGAGAACAAGTAAACCTATGTAAAAACAAAAACATATGCCGTAAAACCGCTCGAGAAAAGATGAAAATAGCAATGATTCCGAGAAGTGAGTTCATGCTAATGAACTAACCCCAAACGATAATTCATGCACTCGTTGCTGTATGAGTACAAACAATAGACCAGCCAAAATAACGAGAGTGATAAGAATTAAGGTAAGAAAAAGAATATTAATATCTAGCCCATGTGAAGGGCTTGAAACAATTCCCTTTTTCATCGATTCGACATCGAGTGGTGTATAGTTTATCATGACACTACTGGTTGAGTTGCACTTCCGTCTTGTGGTTCTACGGTTACTGGCGTTGTTGGTTGTTCAGGCGTTGGAGTTTTTAACTCTACACCGCTTTGATCTGCCGGTTTGGGTTGCTCTTGTGGTGCCGGTTGTTTTTGCTCAAGATCAATCGCCTCTTGCACTTTTGATGACCCACAGTATGAACAGACCACGGTCGCATGCTCTACAATCTCTGTGCTAAATCGAGCCGCACATACTTCACAAAGATATTTTTTACCATTTTGTTCAGTCTTTTTCTTTTCAAGTAATGTCGCCTTTTGAATATTGAATACAAACTGCGCTCCATCAAAGTCGACATTTACTTCATCCCCTGGATTTGCTTTCTTTTCAATAATGAGACTTGATATTGGATTTTCAACAAGTCGCTGGATTGCTCTTCGCAGTGGGCGTGCACCAAATACAGGGTCAAAACCACTTCGTGCAATTTCTTTAATGCCCGCATCGGTTACGCTAAAGCCCATGTCCTGTTCTTCCATTGCACGCTGAACACTTTTCAGTTGAATCTTAACGATCTTTGCCATGTGTTCGTAACGTAATGGCTCAAACATAATGGTTTCATCAAAACGATTCACCAATTCTGGACGGAAGAATTTTAGAATCTCATTCATCACTTTTTCACGAAGTGATGCAAACTGTTTTTTGTGAATTTCCTGATCAATTTTTTGTTTTTCTTCTACGTGCTGATCAAGAGGTAAATCTGGTCCAAAGTACATAGCGAGTGTTTTTACTTTCCACTCCGTTTCACCTTGTTGCTTTACCCAAACACTTTGACCTACGACAATTATTTCCTGACCCGATGGCGAGAATGTGTGTATATCCCAATACATTACTGGCAACATACCTTTTTCTACTTTCTGGTCAGTAAAATAATCTTTCAAAAAGCCTGTCTGCCAGTCATTTCCGTTTAGTTTCCGTCTCCAAAATCTATCTTTGTAGGTAACAACCTCTTGCTCGTCTGGACTAAATGCATGTGTTTTTAGTGATGCTGTTGGCAGTTGCTCATCTGGTGCATCGGGTAGCGCATTAATTACAATGGCATCTTTAAAATAGGTAATTAAATTGGAATGCTCCCATGTTTTGGCAGTAGTTGAATTTTTGAAAAAGACATCTCCAGCCTTGGTAATCATTTCAACTCCTGTTGATGACATGGCGTGTGTATCAAACCCATGCATCGGAAGTTCAAACTTTTCAGCACCATTAACTTCCTGACCTGCAAAATAATCAAGTAGCATTTTTTCTGCCCATTTACCCTCACCCTCTTTTTCAAGCGCCTTATTTCCAATAGTCACTATCTGTCTGCCTCGTGGAGAAAACGCATAGGATGTAATAGTGGAAGGCTCTTCTATCTCGCCTTTACCGCTCTTCATTAATTCTTCTTGTATTATTTTTGATCCAAGGTTAGATGTACAGATAATAACGGTGTTTTTAAACGACACAACATGCCCCTTATTATCGGTTAATCGACCATCATCAAGTATCTGCAACAAAATATTGAAAATATCTGGATGGGCTTTTTCGACCTCGTCAAAAAGAACTACTGAATATGGTTTACGGCGAACAGCTTCGGTAAGTTTCCCGCCTTCTTCATAACCCACATAGCCCGGAGGTGCACCAAGAAGTTTGGCCACTTCGTGTTTTTCCATGTACTCAGTCATGTCAAAACGAATCATAGAGTCTTCAGATCCAAACAAGATGTCTGCAAGAGTTTTTGCAAGCTCGGTTTTACCTGTTCCTGTTGGACCCATGAAGATAAAGGAGCCAATTGGACGACCAGCCGACTTTAGTCCAGCTCTTCCGCGTCTAACTGCTTGCGCTACCGCACTTACTGCCTCTTCCTGGCCAATAAGCCGCATATGCATTATATCTTCAAGTTTCGCAAGCTTGTCAGTTTCGCTTCCTGATATTTTGTTTACCGGGATGCCTGTCCAGCGTGAAACGATATCCTTTATCATCTCAATTGATACCGCTGTAGTGGTCTGTGCTTTTTTCGTGTTAAACTCATCCTTTTTCTGGTTTAAATCGCCAGAAATGTCAGAGAGTTTTGATTTGATAATGCGCGCTTTTACTGTGTCACCTGATTTTTCCGCCTCACCCATTTCCTGTTGAAGCTGTTTGATACGCTCTTCAAGTGATTTAATTTCCTCGGGAAGTGATATGAGTGGCAGTCGAACTGCTGATGCCGCCTCATCCATAAGGTCTACTGCCTTGTCCGGCAGGAAGCGATCGCCAACATATCGTTTTGAAAACCGAACCGCTGCATCTATTGCATCATCTGGGATCTGTACGCGATGAAATGCTTCATACTTTCCTTTGAGTGCCTTGAGCATTTTAATTGCTTGTTCTTCTGTTGGTTCAGGAACAACCACCGGTTGAAACCGCCGCTCAAGCGCCGGATCTTTTTCAATATGTTTTCTGTATTCGGTAAGCGTTGTAGCACCAATAAGTTGCATCTCTCCACGGGAAAGTGCTGGTTTAAGCAAATTACCCGCATCACCCGATCCCTCTCCTCCTGCGACTATGTTATGAATTTCATCGATAAACAGAATAATTTGCCCTTTACTTCCTTTAACCTCTTCAAGGAGATTTTTCATACGCTCTTCAAATTCTCCTTTGTGTGAGGCGCCTGCAACAAGACTCATAAGATCGAGTCCTAAGATACGTTTATTTAAAAGGGGTTCTGGCACCTGTTTGTTGACAATTTGCTGTGCGAGTCCTTCAACTATTGCGGTTTTACCTACTCCCGCCTCACCCACAAGCGCGGGATTGTTTTTGCTTCGGCGTGAAAGAATATGAATAACACGCTCGATAACCACCGAACGCTCGAGCACAGGATCAAGAAGACCTTGTGCGGCTTTGGCAGTGATATCAATTGTATATTCTTCTAGACTGCTTTTCTTTTTTTGCGCTTCTTTTTGGTCGGCTGATAACACGCCTTCTTTGTTACCTGCGATTTTCTTGTTGAGTTCTTCTTTTTTTAACCCCAACTTTGAGAGTACCCGTGCCCCAATACCTTCGCCCTCTTCATAAAGTGCAAGAAGAATATGTTCCGGCGAAATAAACTCAAACCCAAGTTTGCGCGCGACTACGAGTGAGTTATCAATAATCCTCTTGAGTCGTGGCGACATTTGGGGTGGTGTTGGTTTAGGGGTTTCCCTCTTATAAAGGGGAGTTAATTCTGTTTCAACCTGCTGAGGTTGAACCTTCATGTCCATAAGGAGCTTATATATCTCTCCATCGGCAAGAAGCCCATGCATCATGTGTTCGCTATCGATAAACCCTGCACCTAACTCTTTTGCCTTTGCTTGGGCAGTGACAAACACTCTGTTTGACCGCTGAGTGAGATGGGTCATCAGGTCAAGATCGGTGCGTTTTTGGGGGTTTATATTGGATGCAACCGAACTACCCATGGGAGATGCTGGATTAACAGCTGGCTTTGTACCCGGCGCTGTTCCAACTGGAGCCGCTGCACTTGCACTCAGTGGCGCATGTGGAGCAGCTGATCCGGCTTGTTGATTTTGAAGTAATTGCTGAATGCGTTGCTGTTCTGGGGTAAGCGCCGGAGCCACGCCTGACGCTGGCGAAGCCGCGATTGACGCAGGTGCTCCAATACCGTTATAGGCCTGACCTCCTGGATGATTTCCTATTCCATTATAGCTTTGCACTTGGGGCTGTACAGTGCCCTGTTGAACCACTGTTGTACCCTGTTGTGGGATAACTTGTTGAAGAGCACCGGCAACGGGTGCGCTTGCATTGGGGTTATCTTTTTTTATAAAATCAAAAAAGCCAGACATATAAATTCATTATGGAGAATATTTGACTGGTTGTCAACAATGATGAAGAAAATATTACCCTTATCTATAGTAGTTTTAGTTTTAATCCTGATTATCCTCTTTGCAATTCAAAATATGATGAGAGGAGGAAGCTCCCAGTCACACACAAACATACTCCCAACTCAATATGCAGTTGATAGTCGTACATCCACTTCAACTCGAAGATCATCATCCTCACCTGAGTCTCAGCTTATTCCTATAACAAGGAATGATTTTCGAAAAATACTTCCCATACTCACACCAGATTTTTCAATTGATTATGCAGATCGTTTAGACAAATATGTAGTCCATTTGCAGACAGAAAATGCAAATCAGGCATATAATGAATGGGTTCAGCAAAACCTCGCATATCAGGATGAATTATCAGAGCAAAACACTATTATCGCTCAACAGTCTATTAAGGAATTAAACGATGCTCTTGACTACGCCGCTGGCACTAAACTTACTCCAGAACAAAAAGCAAAAAACGATGCAGCGGTGTTCACAAAAACTCTGAATACACTTATAAACTTCCCATTCATGTTTTTAAACTCGTTTACAAGCACATCCGACACCGAACCGAACATTACTCCAGAACCACTACAATCTCCTACATCCTCACCTCAAACACGAAACCCCAGACCAACAGAGCTACCAAGCTCACCGTCAAGTCGAGGGTTGATATATTATCCTCAGTGTAGTGGCCCATATGACTCTGTACCCCTTCCTGATGGATGTAATGTATGCGATGCAGGATGCGGCCCTACCACCATTGCCATGATTTTGTCGTCATATGTAGATAAAAGTATGACTCCACCAAAAGTAATAGATCAACTCGAAAAAAACGGCGTTCGCATGGGGTGTTATGGGTCTTATATAGCTGAGCTCTATTCATATTTAAGCAAAAGAGAAGATTTGAAGGTCTCCAGTTTTATCATACCTAATGAGGGTAAATTACAGGCTAAGGATGTTGCTGACGATTTTCGCGGATATATAAACAATGGGTGGACTATTTTTGTGCTTGCCAACTTTCGTACGGATGGAGGAGGGCATTATTTCTGGGTAACCGATGTAACCGATAATGATGAGATACTTGCCTATGACCCGTACTATGGCAGGTCGCAACCAGCACCATTTAACGAAAATAAGTATAATCCGGCGCCCTATTATCGATACGCATTTGCAATTAAGAAGAGTACGTAGATTAGTTGTAAACTTTATAAAGTTCTTAAAGTTTGTAAGGGCTTACAATCTCGGACTTTCAGACTTTAGGACTTTGAGACTTTTGACTTATTACTATGAATATTTCTAAAACCACACTGAAATACTATGGCATTCCCGCAACGGTTGCTCTTCTATTGATAATTATAGTTCTCATTATTCCTATTAACCCTCGTACTCAGACTATTACCTCTCCCACGCCAACCGAACGAGCAATTCCAACAATTGTCCTCCCCACAAAGGTGTATACATCTCCAACTCCCGGCCCATCTCCAACTCCATTTCCAGTACCAACATTTACCGGAGCTGACTCAAATCAAGACCTCCCCCAACCACTCTTTGAACTTGGAGCTCAAAAAACCACTTTAAGAAGGTTTACCCCATTAACTCAGTCATTTGGCACAATTACTTTTAATTATGACTCTGACAGCTTTGTCGTACAGCTTTCAGCAACTGGCACTGAGGAAGACTTTTTTACCTGGCTCCAAAACACCTATCCTTCAATTCCTGCAGAACAGTTTGCATTTGAGTGAGTATTTTCTATAGAATGAAATATGGTTAAGTTTGCAATAAGTGTGGTGGATTTTGTAAGAAAACTTGTTCTTGTTGTGTCTGTGTTTGTAATAGTAATAACACTGTTTGTCTATTTCATCAATAAACACAAGGTTCGGGATACGAGCACCGAGATGATCAAGAGTCAAAGAAAAGAACTTTATAAGATAATAGATGATAAAGATTTGCAAAAAAATACATTCGGTAAATATGCAGTTGCAATTTATCGGCTATCCACTTGTTCGATTATTGGTGAGTTGTGCACTGATGTTCCTTCTGATGGAGAATTATTTTTCAAAACTAGCCTTCTCGGTAGAACTACTGGACTTATAAGTTTTCCCTATATCAATCCTCCAGCTTCAGGAATGTATTGGGCACTTGACTCATTTCAAAAAGCCGGATTAATACCCCAAACATATGCGGCTGAAGGTATCGGATTTGCATCAATAAAACCACTCATGAGTCTCTGGAAAATATTTAGAGACATTGCCTACCTTTGTCTCGTATTAGTCATAATAGTGATCGGTTTTATGATTATGTTTCGAATGAAGATTAACCCTCAAACAGTCATTTCAGTTGAAAATGCACTTCCAAAAATTGTAATTACTTTGATTCTAATTACGTTCTCATTCGCAATTGCAGGATTACTTATAGATATAATGTACATTCTTATTGTTTTATCTATTGGTCTGCTCAGCAACAACAACACCTACTACGACACAAATACCATGCAGAGCACATTTCTTGATTCTGGATTTGGTACCCTCTACCAGTTTTTAATGCCCGCTGATCCTAATCAGGTTAAGGCGTGGCCTTGGACTTATTTTTCACTTATGCCTCTTTTTCCAAGAATGACATTAATCGGTGATGCATTTATGAGTTTATTTCCAAATTTTATTGATACGATAGGAAGATTAATTGCAATCGGAGTAACAGTACTGTTGGTTAGGGGCCGTATGATTAGTGAAAGTAGTTCTGTGGGTTTTCAACGTTTCCTTAATGGGCTTAATTTATTCGGAAATTCATTAGGAGAGATGCCGCATCCGATAATTGGCGGTATTTTATCTTTCTTTTTTTATATGGCAGCACTTACAATGGCAATTCATGGATTCGGATTTATTATTGGAATTCTTGTAATGTTTACTTTTACCGGCATGCTTTTTAGAGTATTTTTCATCCTCATACGGGCATATATTCAAATTATCGTTACTATTGTACTATCTCCCATCATTCTCCTTTTTGAGGCATTACCTGGAAAATCTGTGTTTAGTTTTTGGGTAAAAGGACTCATAGGAGAACTTATAACATTTCCAACTGTTATCGTGATTCTGCTCATTGCGAAAATTTTAATTAATACACTTTCTTCACCTGGTGAATTTTGGGCACCTCCACTTATAATGGGCTCAAGCGGAATTAATTCCACTGGCTTCGGAATTATACTTGGCATGGGATTAGTCTTTATTCTTCCTGACCTTATAAAATTTGTTAAAGAAAGTATCGGAGCCAAGCCATTGCCATTAAGTATAGGACCTGGAACATTCTTTGGAGGTGCGGGTGGTCTAGTTGGGAGCGGTTTTGGCATAATAGGCGGCTTTAGCACATTAAACATGGGACTCGGCGCCATAACGGGCGATAATACTTCTAGTTTGTTACAAAAATTACGTAAAGCCGCAAGTTTCTTCAGGACATCAGAACCAAGGAACTTAAAAGATGGTAAAGCAGACTCCACTTCACAAGATTGATAGACTCTAAAGTCTTTAGAATACAAGTTACACCTGCTTAATTCTATTTTTACTGAGAGAATTCAGGAATCCTTAGGATATCAACTCCAATAATTTTCAATATTAATACTGAAAAAATTACAATCATTACACCGGTAATACAATTTGTAAGTAGTTCCTGAGCTTTTTTAATCTTTTCCGCATTACCACGTGATGTTTGCATTTGGAAAGCGGCAAATAGTATACATAGTGTTGAAATACCACCAGCAAGTCCCACACCCAACCCCAATAATTTATTCTCGATAAATTCACTTACACTCCCAGTAAAACAACCGAGACTCGTCCAAACCCCACCCGACTCAGAACAAGAATTACAATTATCCCTTTCCTTACTATCTGCCATACGCCTACACACCGTATTAAAACTATTTGTGGGTGTGGGTGTGGGTGCAGGAATACAAATACATTTAGAATTGTTTAAATCCCCTGGCGTGCTTGGAACACCATTTATGCAAGGTTGTATACTTATTTGTTTTTGTTCCTCAAGTATTGGGTTGGTAAATGATTCAATTTTCCCAGTTAAAAATGTTTCGATTGCACCAAAAATTCCTCCAGTTTTTACAAATGGAGCCGGTGTAACTATTGGATTTACGCAACACTTATTAATTGTGGGATCTGTTGAATCACCACAGTTTGTTCCCGGGAGAGGTGCTAAGCTAAACGAGGTCTGAGCTAGCGTATCACTTTGGGCAAGTGAAAAAAGGATAAATATAACAACAAAAAAACCGATAATTTTTCTACCCATAAGCTGGTGACTTCTTTTTTCCTTCGGATGCATCAAGAGCATCCTTAATTTGTTTAAATAATATCAATAAAACTGTGATAGGAAGATATGTATTTATGATATCAAATGCCATATCATACTTGGTGCCCCCAAAGTTCTCCCTCAAATGTTTTGAAAAAAATTGAAAATTTTTAACCTGCCTTCGGAAGAGAGGTATATCCTCTATGGTTAATATCGTTCTATCTGTGAAGGGAATTTTTATCTTACCGCCTTTAATACCGAGCCAATTTGCCATCTTACCGAGTGGTATATTCTCTGGCAATTTAATTGGATCTTTTGCGAGTGGCAAATTTACGTAAACACCCTCATACTTAGGAACTTCTGCGATATTATATGGTGTGTTAGGGAGAATTCCCCTCGATTCAAGTGCGACGATAAATCGATCTATTTCTGCACTATCCCACTCCCAAATACCAACTTTCCGTCCTGCACTTTCTGCTGCCATAGAATTATATTTACCTATTCCAAATACACCCATCAATGCTCGAGCACGAGTATCTTTTTTCATGTAAGTAATAACCATTCCGGCCATTTTATATACTAGTTCATGTGCATAGTCGGTGGCAATAATGCCATCCATAGCTTTATATGACTTGGTCAATATCTCAATAATGGGTCCAAAATCTTTTTTACCGTTAATAGCCATATCACGAAGCGCGCTTACAAACTGTGAAAGTGGCTTTGTGATATTCTCCTCTACGTTATGAATATCGCTCACTACACGTTTTAACACACTCTGGCCCCCTCCTCTAAAGGGAATAAAGCTCAAGTCTGTCTCATCAAGTGCTACCGTAAACTTATATTCCTTATCGCGTGCGCCTCCGTTTTTGAAAAATTTTACAAAGACCTTGTCTATGGTTTCATCGTTAAAATATCGCGCCTGGGTTTTTTCAAAAAGTTTAACAGCCTGCTCAATTTCTGCATCAGAAATTCGATTTTTTAATAAGGTGCGCATTTTGTCGGCTGTCATACGGTAGGGAATATCCCCCATCTCGTCATCAGGGCGCTTAAGTTCTTGATTTTTTCGCATGGCGGTACTCACCTCCTTACGAAGCAGTTGCTCTGCCAGAATCACATTTTGCATTATATCGTCAAACTCTTTAAACTTTCCTTTCATATCCATATCTTCCATAATCTGTTTCCATCTACTCACCCCCTTAACTGAATGTCGATCGCGGTCCATACGAAGAATTTTGGATGGAATACGCTGCAATATGACACGAGCCAACATTCGGTCTAAAAATGCTTTTGTAGTTGCCACCTCTACGTGTTCTTTAATGTTGGATGGAGCAATGGAACCTTTACGAATAGCGTCCATTGTTTTTTTCATCTCCACATCTCGAATACCATCAAGGTACTTGCCCAGGTCGGCAGGATCTTTATCGAAATATTTTTTAAATATATATTCAAAAAGTTCTTTTTTTTGTCCCACGATACGCTTATCCACATCATTCATACCGTGCTTACTGTATATTCCTGCAAATCCACCATCAAGCTTTGTTACATAGTCCTGAAGTACTTCATACCCAATATTCTCAAATCTTTTAAAAGTGCGGACGTGATCAACATATGTTTTTTTCTGACTAATCGCTTCGTCGTATATGTATAAATTTTCAAGCTGCCATGTGGTGCGCCAACCTTTACGTTGCATAGGCCCTCCAGCGAGTCCGATATTTTCCAACATATCTGCAAACGTTTTTTCACCCATCTCTCCTTTTTCATTTGCGCCAAACACTTTTCTTCCTTTTAAAAATGATTCTTTGTACGCTTTGGCCTTTTTCCACAACCTACTATGGTCGGAAAAACCCTGTCTATCTTTAAAATTATCTACTGGCAAGAAAAAGATGGAGTCAAGCATGTTGGGCCCGCCATGAAAACGGTAAAAGGAGTGCATGGGGTTAAAAGCAACAAGCGCAGTGGCGTCTTGATTATAGTAACTTGCGAAAGTTGCCCCACCTGCTTCGGTAAGGTGAGGGTCGGCGTAGGCGGCCTTTTCAATCTCGGTAAGAAACATACCGCGTGATGCACCAATCGCCATAGACATAGCTGCGTCAAGTCGATCGTCCGTTACCTCTGGTCTATCGGCATACATTAGTCTCAATTTTTTAAGTACCTTTTTTTCAAGTTCTGTATAATGCTCATTCTCTTTTGGAGTAAACATAGTTGAGGGGTGCCGCCAGTCATGCCGTGCAAACGTCTCCTCAAGAATCTTGTCATATAGGCCATATGCATCCTGAAAAATTTCATAGTCAGGAAGGTGCATCATTTGGTCAAAATCAAGCGTGTTAAACTGTCCTGCATAGTGAGCAAGGGTGCCATAAAACCCTTTTTGGGGGTCGGTAGGATGTAAAAAGATTGCACGCGCATTGTGCGTATATTTACGTGCATCAATATAATGATCAACAACCTGCTCAAGATAATGGACAAACTCAGCTCCGCTCGACTCTGTGGGAGTAAGCGTTGTTTTTAGGCGTATCCTTGGCTTGTATTTTTCATCGCCTAACTTTACATTCATAACATCTGAATCCTCTTCGAGGCGACGGTAAAATACAGGAAGTTTTACTTTTCCATGATCCCTACGTTCAAGCTCACGCATATCTTGCGCGAGCCTCTGAATACGACGCTTCAGTTCATGCTTTACCGGCAAAATACCATGCATAATATCCTCTTGTTCTATTGCCTCAAAAAACTCAGATGGTTTTTCATGATCAAGACGTGTGTACAGTTTTCCAAATAATTGCACAAATCGCCGCTCCATCTCCTTTGATGCTGCTTTTATCACATCTTCATGGTCAATTGACTTTCCCTTCAATAGTGGGTTTTGTCCGACAACTTCCTTTTTAACATTTTCATAGTAGTCCGTAAACCCCTCAGGAGAGTATATTGCCTGAATAAGGGGCTTGTCATTTTCATTGTTAAAATAGCTACCAAAATTTTTTGATTGCCATGCTTGTTCGGACTCTGCCGTTTTTGTTTTTTCAAGTCTACGCTCAGCCTCTTCTCTTTCATGATCAATACCAACCAACCGTTCTGCATCTGCTTGATTAAGTCCAGATTCTCGAGCATATTCTATAGTTGCGTTTTGTATTTTATTGAATACATTTTGTGAAATATGACGCAATGATTCGGCTTTACGTAATTCTTGGGCAAGCGCCTCTGCGCTTTTTACATTTCCATTTAATACTTGATCCATGAGTTCATATATATAGGGAGCATTATGCTCATTTACATCTTCAAGGAGGATTTTTTGACCAAGTTCTTTGAGTATTTTTGCTGACGTTTCTGTTTGTAGTTGATCTTTTTCTTCAGGTTTAGGGATTTTATCTTCGGCTTTTTTTGCGACAAACAACATTTTCTGAATTATTTCCTTAAGACTATTCG
>CAZLSE010000006.1:37845-42633 GCA_964562055.1 uncultured Gammaproteobacteria bacterium | reverse complement strand
GGCTGTATCAAATACGTTTTGACGCAAATAAAATTGGCTGGATCTCTAGTCAGTATGCTCAAAAAAGTGAATGATCTTTTATTTTTTCTTCCAAATTACCTTGTTATATAAAATATAAGAATAGGGGACAATAACAAAGCCGATAACAAGTACTTTATAAATAATCCAGGACGATATTGAAAGGCCTCCCAATCGAATAACCCCATCACCCATAAAGCGCAATAAACTCGTGATACCTAGATATTGAATGAATATCGATCCGGAAGAAATCAAATTAAAAAAAAGAAACTTTGGTACATATCCCATGAGACCACCAGTAATGCGTTTACTTTTGAAACTCCAAAAGTTATTTATTAAAAAGTTAAACACGATAGCGCATTCTGCGCTTATTATCGTAGCCATACCTTTTGAAATACCTGATGTAATAAGGATGTATGAAATGCCAAAGTCTACACCAAACCCCATAAGTCCGGTAACGACATATTTAATAAAAGAGGACTGAGTTAAGACGTATAGGAAAGTTTGAACAATATATTGGAATGAATTTATTTTTGATATCCCTTCTGTTCTGTCGACAAACGCAATTGGCACTTCTGCTATGCTCGCACCCTTTTTATGTGCATAATCGAGGAGGGCAACCTGGAATACGTATCCAGTATAGTGAGATATGTGTGTCATCGCTGAGGAGATGATCCATGTTTTTATAGCTCGGAAACCACCAGTCCAATCGGTGGTTGAAAGTTTCATAAACCCAAAACGAACAAATAAATTTGCACAAATCGAAAATATTTTTCGATGGAGCCCCCAGTTATGAGGGATAGACCCGCCTTTGATATAGCGAGACCCGATTACAAAGTCGGCACCTTTTTCAATTTTATGTAAAAATGAGGGTATATACTCAGGGTTATGAGACAGATCTGCATCCATTTCAAAGAGAACGAAAGGTTTGAGGTGTGTTAACGCATATGAAAAACCATTAACATAGGCACGCCCCAATCCTTCTTTTGGCGTTACTAGTAGGTGGATTTGGGCGTTTGATGATTGCATTGATTTTACTAGATTGGCAGTGCCGTCTGGAGAAGAGCTATCTACAACAAGTACTTCTATAGACCAATTTGGAATTGTTTTTGAAACTGCAAAAATTGATTCTATAAGTTGTTTGATATTGCCGATTTCATTATATGATGGAACTACTATCACTGCTTTTTTCATAGTTGAGTTCTAAAATAATCAATTGTTTTCGTAAGCCCGACAGTTAGCTCCACGCTTGGTTGCCACTCAAGAATTGTTTGCGCGCGAGTAATATCTGGTTTTCGCTTTTTTGGATCATCTTCGTCGATAGGTTCTTCAACAATAGAACTGCGAGACTGTGTGAGCTGTTTAATAATCTGCGCAATTTCCTTAATTTTTTTTTCATTTGGATTTCCTAAATTTATTACTGAACCGTTTTCACACTTTTTTGTCGCGAGCAGCCATAATCCTCTTACCAGATCATCAACGTAACAAAACGAACGTGTTTGATCACCACCTCCATACAGTGTGATAGGTTTATTTTGAAGTGCTTGGACTATGAAATTTGACACAACGCGACCATCTTGCACATCCATACGAGGCCCGTACGTGTTAAAAATTCGTGCAATTCTAACCTGTGCGCCATACGAACGAAGATATGTCATTGCCATTGCCTCACCAAACCGTTTCGCCTCGTCGTAGCAGGAACGTACCCCATTTGGGTTCACATTTCCCCAGTACGTTTCAGATTGAGGATGTTCTAGTGGATCGCCGTAAACTTCTGAAGTTGAAGCATAGACAAAAATTGCATTATGTAATCTTGCGATTTCAAGAGCATTTTTTGTTCCTATGGAATTTACTTCAAGAGTCTCAACGGGGTTTTTTTTGTATTGGATCGGTGAAGCAGGAGAAGCAAGATGAAATACTACATCAACTTCGTGATGGAGAGTCTTTGGATCAAGTGTCACTACATCATGTTCGAGTATTGAAAACTGATCATTTTGAGTGAGATGTGCGATATTGGTACGTGAACCTGTGATAAAGTTATCTATACCGATAACACTATTATTCATTTGAAGTGCAAAATCGGTCAGATGAGATCCGATAAATCCGGCAGACCCCGTAACAAGTATACGCATATGTTTATTAAACAACAGGACTCCTTCCTGTAGAGTAATACGTAAATCCTTCAGTTTTCATAGTGTTCATATCAAATATATTTCTGCCATCAAAAATTACAGGACTTTTCATAACTGATTTTACCTGTTTTAAATCCACTTGCTTAAATTCATTCCAGTCCGTTAAAACAACAAGTGAATCTGCTCCTATTACCGCATCAAGTGCTTTTTTTGCATACGTTACCGTTTTGCCAAAAATTCCTGCAATGTTTTTCATACCCTCTTGATCATATACAGTGATTTTGTACCCTTTTTCTAGCAAGGCTTTTATGATATCAACTGATGGTGCAAATCGTATATCGTCAGTATTTGGTTTAAAACTTAATCCCCATATAGCAATAGTTTTCCCTGGAGAACGAGTGAAAATTTTTTGGAGCAAATTTTGACGTGCGGTTTCGTTTATTGTATCTACTGCTGTCAACAGTTGGGTATCTATACCGAGTTGTTTGCCTGTAGAGATTAGTGCTTTTACATCTTTCGGAAAACAAGAGCCACCATATCCCACTCCTGGATTCATAAACACCCTCCCAATTCTTTTATCAAGCCCTACCGCGTCAAGCACCATTTCTACATTTGCACCCGTTTTTTCACAATAGAAAGAAATGAGGTTTGCAAATGAAATTTTAGTTGCAAGAATTGAGTTGGATGTGTATTTAATTAATTCTGCAGATACGAGATCAGTCACAACTTTTTTACCAGGAATAGGTGCATGTAGTTTTAAAAGTAAATCAATTGCTTGTTGTGATTCCGACCCTATAACGACTCGATCCGCTTGAAAGGTGTCATGAAGGGCGCTTCCTTCGCGTAAAAACTCCGGACATGATGCAACAGCAAAAGTTACTTCGTGTCGTTTGTTTTTATTGATTATAGTTTCAATTTCTTTATTGGTACCAACTGGTACGGTACTTTTACATGACACGACTGTAAAAGGGCTTGAGAGATTAACCGCTATTTGTTTTGCTACGTTTAGAACGGTTGATAAGTCTGCGTCACCATTTTGTTTAGGTGGTGTACCTACAGTAATAAAAACAATTTCAGATTCGGAAACCGCTTCGGGATATTCGGAAGTAAAAATCAAACGTCCAGCATTAAGATTTTTCTGAAGCACTTCCTTTAGTCCCGGCTCATAAATGATAGGATCTCCCTTTTTGAGTCTTTTAAGTTTTTCAGGGGTGTGACCGATAACATATACGGTATTACCGAAATCTGCAAACGCGCAAGCAGAAACGAGACCTACGTATCCGTGTCCAACAATGGTGATTATCATAGGATATTCAGTTGATTTTTAATAATAGTTAAACCTTCCTCAAGTGAATGCATACGATAAAATGAGTTTTTTGTACTCACAATATCACAGTACTGTGGTCTCTTTGCTTTTCCTGCAAAATACGACTCGTACGTTGTTTTGGTGATAAGTGCCGAATTAAGATTGAATGTTTTTGCAATCTGACATGCAAGTTCATAGGGAGTCACGCTTTGTGCGCCAACCAGATGAAAAACCTTGGGAGTAAAGTTATTCAAAAGAAACTTAAGACCTTCAGCAATATCATCAATCAGCGTTGGTACCATATGCGAGTCTGCGATCATCGATAGTGGTTTTTGAGCTTCAAGTAATGATTTGAGAATGCGGACAATATCTTTTTTTCGCTCAAAACGCGCTCTATAGGGATATGATATGCGCACTATCATTCCCCCATATTGAGCCACTTTACGTTCACCTCTCCATTTTGAATCACCATACACAGATATGGGATGAGGTATGCTTGTTTCGTTGAATGGAGGATTGACCCCGTCAAATACAAAGTCCGTTGAAACGTAGAAAAATTCTTTTTTTTGATCTTGTGTTATGGTGAGCAGATTCTGTGTACCGGTCTCATTTATAAGATACGCTTTATCCTTTTCAGACTCGGCTCCGTCTACATTTGTATATCCAGCCAAATGAAGAATGCCATCATATGTTAGCCCTGAAAGTGTTGTATTGACTGAGTCAATACTGGTAATGTCCATACTTGCAGAAGAGAGCGGAATAAATGTATAGTCCGATTGCAGTAATTCTTGAATTCGAGAACCGACTAAACCAGTAGCTCCGGTAATAACAATTCGTTTCATGAAGAATATTGTTTTTTGTAATAATCTTGATATTGTCCTGTTTTTATCCGCTGCCACCAATCTTTATTTTGCTTAAACCAGTGTATTGTTTCCTCAAGGGCTGATTCGAATGTATGGCGAGGGGACCACCCGAGTTCGTTATGAATAGTTGACCAATCAATTGCGTAGCGTCTATCATGTCCTGGACGATCCTTAACATGCTCAATAACAGATTCATCAACTCCCATGATTTGAATAATTTTTTTAATGACATCGATATTTGCAATTTCTTGAGTTTGTCCGCCGACTAAATATGTTTTTCTGATGGTTCCTTTATGGATAATAAGATCAATTGCTTCGCAATGATCAACAACATAGAGCCAATCTCTTACATAAAGCCCGTCTCCGTAAACAGGAACTTTTTTTCCTTCGAGTATATTTGTTATGGCAAGGGGAATAAATTTTTCAGGAAAATGATAAGGTCCAAAATTGTTCGAACAATTGGAGAGTG
>CAZLSE010000006.1:0-37835 GCA_964562055.1 uncultured Gammaproteobacteria bacterium | reverse complement strand
AGGTGTCACCATAAGCGCGCACGAGATGGTCGGATGCAGCTTTTGAAGCAGAGTATGGACTATGAGGATCGTAGGGGGTGGTATCGGTAAATTTTGTATCTGAATTAAGCACTAACGCGCCAAACACTTCATCGGTAGAGATATGGTGAAAGCGAGAAACCTTATTTTTAAGTGCCGCCTCAAGAAGTACATGGGTTCCAACCACATTAGTCTGAATAAAAGGAGATGCGTCTATGATGGACCGGTCTACATGACTTTCTGCAGCGAAGTGAACAATAATATCCACATTTTTTGTTAATGAGTCTACCAATTTCTGATTGCAAATATCCCCCTGAATAAACGTATACCGGGGATCATTTTGTACGGAGCTAAGATTTTCAAGATTACCTGCATAGGTGAGTTTATCGTAATTAATTATCGTATCGTTTGGATATTTATTAAGCCAATACAAAATAAAATTAGAACCAATAAAACCCGCACCTCCTGTTACAAACAGTTTCATAGTGTCATTATACAGAATTATAATACCTGCTATTTACGAGCCGGTCTAGTTTTCCCCATCGTTTTTCTTTTATTACATAAGGGATATCATCCTTCAAATACTTAAATGCATGCGTGCCTCGTCTATTTGAGTAAATTGATATAAACGCACGCTCAAAAGATACCGTTTTACACAGTCGTACTGTATTTTCAAATTCTTCCTCGGTTTCACCACAGAAACCTACGATAAAGTTTGTGGTTATCTTTACATGGGAGATCATAGTGGTTATTTTTTTATGTAGTTCAATATACTCCTTTGCTGTGTACCATCTATTCATTCGTTTGAGCACCGCATCATCTCCCGATTGAACAGCAAGATGTAGTGTGCGAGTAATAGCAGGATTATCGCGAATTGTTCTGATGAGTTCATCTGAAAAATCCCATGGATTACTCGAAATAAAATCAACTTTCGAGAATCCGAGTTTGCTTATGTCAGCAAGGAGATGAGGAAATAAGGTAGGTATGCGACTTTTGCCAAGATGTTTTACATATACCGGTTCAATTTTTTTATCTTCTAACCATAGTTTAAAATCTGAAGAATTATTTTTAGACAATATAAGGTCGCTCCCGTATGAATTTACATTTTGACCAAGCAATAACACTTCTGTAAATCCGTTATCTCTCGCTTTTTTTGCCTCTGCAACAATATTTTCGTACGCTCTGCTCACTTCGCGTCCGCGCGTATATGGTACGACACAAAAAGAACAGAAATTATTGCATCCATGGGTAATGGGGATAAGTGCTGTTTTTTGTGTTGCGCGCAAAGGTTTCAGTTCAAAACCAATCTCGTCTATCGGAAGGAATCGATCGGCTGCCGGCATTCTTTTTTTAAATAGTTCAGTTAGCTTTCCTGTTTTATCACGTACAGCCATACCCACCATGCAACCAGTTATTACGATGGTGTAAGATTCTCCATTTTGTATTTTTTTTTCTTTAATTTCCTTGAGATTATTTACCAGTCCATATACTCTGTTTTCTGCAGACTCACGGATCATACAGGTATTGATCACGACATAATTTGCATTCTCTGCTGTTTCAACCCGTTTCATCCCGGCAGACTCACAGTACGCTGCAATTCGCTCAGAGTCAGCGGCGTTTTGTTGGCATCCGAATGTATGAATATAGTAGTTAAGCTGCATGTTTTTTTTGTGAGTCAATTATTACAAGAAATAATCCGATAAATACCGCTACGGTAATAATCATTATAAGTTTTTCAACTCCCGTCATAATGAGGCTTACAAATCCTAATAACGCTGTAATAACCCAGTAAAATGCGGCGATTCTTCGTTTACCCCATCCCAACTCCATGAGTCTGTGATGAAGATGTCCGCGATCCGCCTTAAAGGGCGAAACTCCTTTGCGAATTCTTCGCACCATTGTATACAGTGCATCGGTGAGTGGAACTGCAAGCACCAGTGCAAACGTTCCTATTTTACCGAAAGATAAGATAGAGAGAATTCCTAACCAAAATCCAGCAAGCGAACCCCCTCCGTATCCGGGCATAATTTTTTGAGGGTACGCATTGAAAGGAAGAAACCCCAAAAAAGAACCTGAGACAATCAATGCAAAAAGCATGACTTGTGTTGCAGACACATCATGTGCAATAAACCGTTGAGAAACTATTCCGAGAAAAAAAGCTGCTATTGAGACAAATCCCGGCATTTGACCATCAATACCCTTGCTCCAATTAACCATATTTGTCACCCATGTCAACCAAATCAAGGCTAAAATATCGGCAAGGATGAGAATTGAACGCACTTCTCCCCAAGCATAAAAACTAATCTTCCATTCATCGAGTCTAATAACTCCACCGAAGGGATTGGATATGTATGGTATTCCAAGGCCAAATCCAATTACAATTCCGGAAATAAGTAGATTGAGGCAAAATCGAAGATACGGTGAAAGGTCATAATAATCATCAAGCACACCGATTATGACGGTACATAAACTGGCAAAAAGTATCCCAAGATATAGTTTATTAATGTCAATAAATAGTAAAGATGTAATGAGAAATGCGACAAATATGGGGACCCCACCAGCACGAGGAATAGTACCCGTATGGGTGTGAGCGGGGTGAGAGCGTGTTTTTACATCCGTTACAATTCCTAGTTTTTTCGCACCAAAAATTGTAGGAACCGTAAATAGATAGCTCAGACAAAAAGCTATACCAAAAGCTAATATATATGACATATGTGCTAAGTTACCAAGAACACAATTCGTAAAAAAACATAGACAAGTGTCAGAATTACCGCATAATTCGTATAGCGAAGCACACTTTGTACAAACATATTTTGGATAGATATCCGTGATGCAATAAACAAATTAAAAAGTACAAGCATATTCATAAGAAAGGGTAGGATAAATATCATCCACCATTCAACGAGCTGGTCTTCTCCTGTTGGGAGGGAATAAAACAACGGAAGTTGTGGGGGTAACAGGCTCCATCGAAGGGCAATTCCGATTGCTACGATACAATTAGCTCCAATGAGAAGTCCAATCATGCCACTATTATACTCTAAATACCCCACTTCGTAGCATACCATTGCAGTTGCTTTTAAAATATATTATTATCTGGCCATGACATGATTTATTGCTTTAGTCATAACCTCATTACAACTTTGATTTGTTTATTCTTGCGTCTATGACAGACAAACAGGTTTCAAAACTAGTTATTCTTGAAAAAAAAAGACAGACAGAAGGAATAGAGCTTATCCCATCTGAAAACTTTGCCTCAGCTTCAGTTCGATCGTATTTATCAACGGAATTTGTGAATAAATACTCAGAGGGTTATCCTGGTAAACGATACTATGGTGGAAACGAACATGTCGATACCGTAGAACGTCTCGCACAAGAAAGAGCTAAAAGACTGTTTGACGTTCCTTATGTCAATGTTCAGCCGTACTCTGGGTCACCTGCAAATCTGGCTGTGTATCTTGCAGTTTGTAAACCGGGAGACGTTGTTATGGGACAGGCATTAACGGCAGGAGGCCATCTCACTCATGGTCATCCAGTTTCAGCTACCGGCATATTCTATAATACTGTTCAATACGGCGTACATCCTCATACAAAAGGACTGTTTGATTTTGAAGAGATTCGTCAACTGGCAAATACTCATAAACCAAAGCTAATATGGGTCGGAGCAACAGCACACCCCCTAAAGTTTGATTACGATGTATTCGCAAAGATAGCGCATGAAGTAGGAGCAGTGCTTGCCGCAGATATAGCCCATATAGCAGGACTGGTTGTAGGGGGAGTTCATCCGTCACCCGTTCCACATGCGCATATTGTAACTACTACAACTCATAAGACTTTACGTGGTCCGAGGGGTGCAATGATTATGGTAACAAAAAAAGGAATTAATTACGATCCGACACTACCAGACAAAATAAATAAAGCAGTATTCCCAGGTTTACAGGGCGGACCGCATGACAATCAGACAGCTGCTATTGCAGCAGCATTAAAGGAAGCATCTACCCCCTTATTTAAAAAATATGCAAAAAGGGTAGTGGATAATACAAAAACTCTAGTCGATGAGTTGTTGCGTGCGGATTTTCAATTAGTGGGTGGCACTTCGGAAAATCACCTGATTCTTATCGATCTTACTTCTAAACTCGGCAAGGGGAGTGGTGTATTTGTGCAAAAGGCATTAGACCGAGTTGGGTTAACTCTTAATAAAAATACGGTACCAGGAGAGCAGTCATCTCCTTTTTATCCCTCGGGTATACGATTAGGAACACCCGCAGCTACATCTCGTGGTATGCAAAAGAAGGAAATGAAGTTTATTGCACAAACAATTACTCATGTAGTTTCCGTTATTTCGGATTTTAGACTCCCCGATTCTAAGGATGAAAGAGGCGCAATTCTCAAAAAGTTCGAACTCTTTATAAAGAACAACCGTGAGTTGACAAAAATCCGAACCCAGGTAAAGCATGTTGCAAAAGAGTTTCCACTCCCTTAATGGGGATATCTGTTATTGTCGGCTTTGAATAGAATATGATCCATTTGAAGATGTAACAAATGCGCGTTTAGGATACATGGGAAGTGCATCAGTAACCGATTCCTTTGGAATGAGTACTTTTCCTACATACCAAGGAAGCGCATCGTAGCTTTTTTTGTATATTTTTACAGTTGCTTCCTTATCAAAGTAATACAAAGCGGGATGAAAATCATATTCATGTACAACATAAATTTCATCTCCTTTCATAAGCTCGTTTTTTATCTGCGAATAGGTAGTACGAAGTGGTGCTTTAGTTCTTTTATTAATTTGAACATTTGCGTATGAAATATTTAAAATGACAATAAGGAGAAAAAAAGTGTATTGAAGTTTTTTGGGAAGCGTCATTATGCTGATTGAAAGAAATAACATAAACATTCCTGATGAAAAAATCAGGTAACGAGGTGAGTATATCGGTTTAATAAGGGACACAATTAAAACAAACAATGGAATACCAATTGCACCAATGAACAGAAATAATTCCTTAATGGTTATGTTTTTTCTCTTATGCCACAAAAGGAATCCAATAGTAAACCAGAGAATAATTGACATGTAAGGTAAAGCTGGAAATGGCACATATGATGAACTTTCGTATCCTGTCATAATAATTGCGGGTAACGATATAAAATGGTTTAATGTCGGTGGCGCTATCCAAAATGAATCAGCAAAAGGGGGCTTTGAAATGAGGACAAATATAAACCATGGAACGAGAATATAGAGAGTTTTTTTCCAATGTAAAAATAGAGAATGAATTTCTCCATATTTTTTTACAAACCATAATAAGGCGATATAAACAACAGGAATAAGGACAAAAAAATAATGAGTAAGCGCTCCAGTTACTAAAAATATGGTTGATAGTTTTTTGTTATGTGAAAGTATTGCGTAAACAAAACCAATTGCAATAAAACCCACCATTGAATACATGCGCACCTCAAAAGCGTAGTAATGAAGAATGGGATTTACGATACAAAACAATACATATATAAATGACTTACGTTCGGAGTGTTTAAAAACGGAGTGTAAAATTAGATATACGGTATATATCATGCACCAAAAAAAAATCAGTGAAAGTGTCCGCATCGACAGTTCCGAATTTCCCCATACCAAAATCCAGAGTTTTAATAAGAGATAATAGAGGGGTGGATTTGAGTCTTGCGCGGTTTTTGACAACAGCTCAAATACCGGAAGTTGTGACATGAGATAGGAAAATGCCTCATCTCTCCACAAACTGGCATTCATGAAAGCTAACGGTGTAGATTTGAAAAACCAACTTATGATCTCCATCATATTTTTTCAGTCACTTTATAGGTAATATTTTTTCTCAAAATAATTCGGGTATGCGATTCGAGAGCAGGAAGCGATGACAGTAAGAATGAGATTATAGGTAAAAAGTACCATTGAATAATCATCATTGGAATTGAGCGTAGCTGTGTGCTAATGTTCATTTTTTTTCTGAGCTGGATATCCAATATGACATATATGATAATCATCGAAGATGATACTGTTAGAATGAGCCCAGATAACTGTGGAAGTAAAAAGCCCAATACAGTGGATTTAAAATTTGGATTAATTAATGGAGGTATGGAAGCACTTACCGTAAGTACAAAAAATGAAACAGGCCACAGTAAATGATTTTTAATTAAAAACGATATTTTTTTTACCTTTGATCCAAGAGAAATGTGAGGTGTGTGCAATGATCGTTTTAGCGCATATCCAATATCACTGACTCCCCACGCCCATCTTTTTTCTTGTTCATAACGCGTGAGAAAGGTTTTCATCATCGAACCCGCATATACCGCATCACTTCCGATGAGGGTATACAGAGGAATTGTCTTTACTTTATCCCCATATTTAAAATATGCCTGCAAAAATACATGCCAGTCTTCGGGGATAATATCAACATCCCAATAATCAATTTCTTCAATTAACCAAAGACTTACTGAGTAGGTAGAAATCTGAATTAAATTATCTTTCTGTGACAGAAATGCTAAACGGAGAATGGAAGAAAGAGTCGCTTGTATACGGATAAATATGGGAAGTTGCCAAAAGTTGTTATACAGCAAGACAGGCGCCCAGTAAAAATGAAATACTCTATCTACATCTTCAAGATAAGCATAGGTAAGGTAGTCAAAGTAATTGTTGGGCAACACACTATCAGCATCGCATATAGTTAATATGGAATATTTAGGATTGATATTTTCTGAACGGACATACTCTGATATGTGTTTCGCTGCTGCTGTCTGATTACTTGCTTTACCTGCCTCTTCATGTGGTTTAAGTTCATGATAAGACTCAAGCACTGTCCGAAAATGGGATGAATAGCGATTTCGGAGATGGTTTGCTTTTTTACGAGCCTCATCCTCTCTTTTTTCAAAAGCAAGTACTAAAACAATACTGTGTGAATTGTAGCGGTTTTGCACGATATGATCTATGGTTTTTTCTAGTTTATGAAGTGGCTCTTTGTAATTGGGGATTACCACAAAGTGAACAACATCGCCATAGGCTGAATTTTTACGAGCGAGTGCGGTAAATGGCACTTTCTCTGCAGCCAAAAGGAGGTTATAGGAGAGTGTCGAGTAGTACACAGTTTGCAGACAGTTATACAGAAAATAAAGATCGAAAGCGATGATAAAATAAGCCACAATTGCTGGATGAAATGGAGAAAGCCAGAGAGGAAGTGTTATGATAATCCAGGATAGCACAGGTACCACCATATCCAAAACCCGTCCAATAATTGGATGGGATGCGTGCTCATATGACATGGTGTAATTATACCTTACACCTTCAGTATAATTAGGCAGTGAAATCAACAACTCGTTTACAGACTTTATTTTCGAGACTCAACGCACAACAGCGTAAAGCAGTTGAAATGACTGAAGGGCCAGTAATGGTTATCGCAGGTCCCGGTACCGGCAAAACGCAAATAATTACGCTCAGAATTGCCCATATACTACTTCATACCCATGCAAATCCAAATAATATTTTGGCGCTAACTTTTACAGAAAGTGCAGCTGCAGAAATGAAACAACGCCTATATGAACTCATAGGGCCAGATGCGTACAAAGTTAATATACATACCTTCCACGCGTTTTGTAATGAGCTGATTCAAAAACATACTCATATATTTCATCATCTCCTTTCATTCGAGCCCGTGAGCGAACTTGAACGGGTTGAAATTGTGCAAGATTGCATCGAAACAAATTCGTTCCAATTGATGCGTCCCCATGGAGATCCAGGTCATTATTATCAGCCGTCGCTTTCCGCAATTAGCGCCCTCAAAAAAGAGGGTGTAACCCCGGAAATGTTTGTTAAAGCGGTTCATAACTGGAAACATGATTTTGAAAATCGTGACAATCTTGTTCATACGAAAGGTAAGTATAAAGGCAAGATGAAGGGTGAAGCGCAAACCGAACTGCGCCATATCCAACTAAGCAGAGAATTTTGCACTGTTTTTAATCAATATCAAAAAGAACTTAAGAACCGCAAGCTGTACGACTATGAAGACATGATAATTGAAGTTCTTGCAGCATTTCAAACACACGAAGACTTTCTTACTGCATCAAGAGAAACTTACCAATATATCTTGGTTGATGAACATCAAGATACAAATAACGCGCAAAACGCGATTATCGAACTTCTATGCGGTTTGGATGATTATCCAAACCTTTTTGTGGTAGGAGATGAAAAACAGTCCATTTTCCGATTTCAAGGTGCATCTCTTGAAAACTTCTTGTATTTTAAGAAACTATACCCACGTGCCTCACTGATTTATTTACAGGATAATTATCGATCAACACAGGCAATATTGGATAGCGCACACGCCCTCATTAAACATAATCCAAAGAGCATATCCTCTGACACCGTACTTGAGGCCAAGCATTCTCTTGAAAATATAAAATTAAAGGTAACTCAATACACGCATTCTGAACAAGAATTAAGTTCAATTGCGCAAACAATAGTAGCTCTCCATGAAAAGGGAATTCCGTTTAAGGAGATGGCTGTGTTGTATAAGAAGAATGAAGACTTGTACACTCTTGCTCGCGTGTTTGACAATGTGGGAATATCATATCGGTTGTCAACATCCGAATCAATTTTTGCAGATTTTTATATTGAAAAACTCATTTTCCTCCTGAAAAGCATACATGCATGTGGCGATGATATTCCTTTTTCTCGGTTATTTCTCATGGATATATTCAATGTACTTCCGCTTGCCTTTTTTGAGGCGCAACAAGTGTCTTCAGAGAAAAAAGTTTCGCTTTGGTCGCTAATCAAAGACCAAACTGTAAATATTGCACCTGAAGTGAGGGAAGTGGGACTCAATTTGTGTTCCTGGAAAAAAAGATCAGAGAATACCCCGATTGATATATTTTTTCTCGAAGTTCTCCATGAATCTGGTTTGTTTAATCAAATAATGAAACAGCCAAACTCACTTTCCGTATTGCATAAATTGTCAATAGTGTATGAAGACGTAAAATCGCTTCAGAAAAAAAATCATACTGCGTTTTTAAACGAATATATTACTCATTTAGACTTATTAGAAAAACATAATATTCAACCTCATACATCAGTACCCACTCTTGAATCGGATCAAGTATCAGTCTCAACAGTGCATAAGGCTAAAGGACTTGAGTTCACGGTTGTTTTTCTCCCCTATGTAGTAGACGGATATTGGGGTAATGCAAAAAGTAGAAGTCCTTTACTAACTATTCCCTGGAAGTATTTATCTCGGACTCACATGACCGACGAGACAGGTGATCGGATCGAAGAGGAGCGAAGATTGTTTTATGTTGGAATTACACGTGCAAAACAATATTTGTATATATCGTATAGTGGGAAAGACGCGACAGGTAAGACTCTCCTGCCATCTCAATTTATTCATGAGCTGCCCCAAGAACATATATCCGTCACACCTCAGCGCGAGACTGATGATGATGTAAAAAATAGAATCATATCAACACTTGCACCATCACTCGCAACGAAGCGTCAGTTTGCAGTTGGGGATATTCGTGAGTACATACTGGAACGTTTTTCAAAAAACGGTTTATCTGTAAGTGCATTGAATAACTTCATCATATGTCCTTGGCGGTATATTTTTCGTAATTTGATACGTCTCCCCGATGTACGTGGCTATTACTTACTTTTGGGCACTCTCATACATTCGGTGATCCGTGAATTTATCGTACAGTTGAAAAAAGGGAATACATATACCCCTGCAGAGTTAATAACACATATGAACACAATTGTTGACCGATTTGCAGCGAATGAGAGAGATATCCAAAAACTTAAAGAACAAGGCGCTCTCATCATAAATGCATATTTTGAAAAACGAATGGCGCATTGGGATACAAGAAGAGATGCTGAAGTGGTTGTGCCAAAAATTCTATTTAAAGACGATATATTCATAAATGGCAAAATTGACATGATTGAGTACAACAAAGATAAGACAGTTACTGTATACGACTTCAAAACAGGCAGAACAAAGTCGAGAAATGAAATAGTAGGACTTACAAAAAAAGCAGATAAAAGTTACTTCAGACAGCTGGTTTTTTACAAACTTCTTCTAGATAATTACAAAAATAAAATGTATCACATGCAACATGGTGTTATCGAGTTTGTAGAGTCTACTGTAGATGGGTCGGTTCGTAAGGAAACATTTGAAATTACTCCCCACGACATCGAAGAACTAAAACAGCAAATAGTTTCCATGAAATCATCTCTTCAAACATTGTCGTTCTGGAATACACGGTGTGATGATGAAAAATGTGAGTATTGTGTCTATCAGCCGCATCTTACTCAGATGGTTCAGAATGGGGAATCTCCTCAAAATACATTTCAAAAACTGACACGAGGGAAAAAATCCCCACAAGAAATGGAGTAATGAGAATTGAACTTAAACTACCCGGATAAAAGAAGAAAAGGATAAAACTAATCCAAATGGGAATAAACGATGAATGCATAGTTGCTTGGATGCAACGAATAAAATGTACTTTTTTAATAAATAAATGAAAAATAAAGTACGTTATGCCCGATGCTCCACCGATTATTGTTAAAACCCAACCTAAAAGAATTATTGGAAATAAAGTGAAATAGAGCACATAGAATGCAACTTGTATTTGAGGGGCATATACGTCGACTAATTTGAGAAAACGGGACATTGAGTGTGTATTTATGAGATAGGTTTGTCCGTCATAAGAACGCGTGATTGATATATCTTTTGCGCTCAGATTAATATGGTCTTTTGCGAAAGTTATGAGTGCGTGAGTATCGGCATAATTACGGGACGTTCTTTTCTCATCGATTGCAATTAAATAGAGAGGATTTGCCTTATTTGAAAAATTCCATATATGGATAGGTCGATTAAAATTTGTCGTAAGTTGACTATCTTCAATTCTAATTTGAGCTTTTTGTGGGAGAGACTGTAAGCCTTCAATAAAAGAATTTCGAATGTGTATCGTAACGGATAGGGGGATGATATGTATATAAATCGTAATAGTAACGATTACTATACTGATTGACATAAAAATCATAAAGGTGAAGATGCTTTTTTTGGGTGATGTATGAAGTAGTTTGTGGTATTGGGGAGCGTTTGGAATGATGGATACAGCAAATATATGTAAAATGGCCTTGACTTTTTTGTACATACGAATTATCATAGATACGTTAGAAAAAAATTGCAACTTCTTTCTGTGAAGTTAATATTTTTTCTTTATTAATTTATTCATACACTATTTCTATGGCAGACGGAGTCTTTCAGAGGAACAAACCTCATTTGAATATCGGTACCATTGGACACGTTGATCATGGTAAAACCACAACAACTTCCGCAATTCATTACGTTCTTTCGAAAAAAGGTCAGGCAAAATTTCTTAAATATGATGAAATTGATAAAGCACCAGAAGAAAAAGCACGTGGTGTCACCATCAATCTTCATCACTCAGAATACGAAACAGACAAAAGACACTATGCTCATATTGATGCTCCAGGACACGCAGACTACATCAAGAACATGATCACAGGAGCCGCTCAAATGGATGGTGCAATCCTCGTCGTATCAGCTCCAGATGGTCCAATGCCTCAAACACGAGAACACATTCTTCTTGCGAAACAGGTTAACGTTCCAGCAATTGTTGTCTACTTGAATAAAGTAGATATGGTTGCAGACAAGGAAATTCTTGATCTTGTTGAAATGGAAGTTCGTGATCTTCTTACTAAGTACGGCTTTCCAGGTGATAAAGTTCCAGTCATAAAAGGATCTTCACTTAAAGCGCTTTCAGACGATCCAGAAGCTATAAAACAAATAGAAGAACTTATGAAAGCTGTAGACGAATATGTACCAGAGCCAGTTCGTCCTGTCGACAAACCATTCTTGATGCCTATAGAGGACGTATTTACCATTCAAGGGCGAGGAACAGTGGTTACTGGACGTGTTGAAAGAGGTATATTAAAGCTCAACGAAGAAATTGAAATTGTTGGTCTTAAAGAAACAAAGAAAACAGTAGCAACAGGAATCGAGATGTTCCGTAAAACACTCGATGAGGCTCGAGCAGGTGACAACACCGGTATTCTTATTCGAGGAATCGAGAAAAACGATGTCCAAAGAGGTCAAGTGCTAGCAAAACCCGGGTCGATAACACCTCATACAGAGTTTGAAGCACAGATTTATGTTCTTAAAAAAGAAGAGGGTGGACGACATACCGCATTCTTTAACGGATATCGACCACAGTTCTATATTAAGACAACCGACGTGACTGGTGAGGTTATTCTTCCAGCAGGAGTAGAAATGGTTATGCCTGGTGACAACATAAAAATCACCGGTAAACTTATTTATCCAATGGCTATTGAAGAAGGATTAAAATTTGCAATTCGTGAAGGCGGCCACACCGTTGGAGCGGGCGCAATTACCAAAATTATTAAATAAAGAGTAAGTTATTTAGATAAACGCACTTTTACACTATGCCAAAAGGAAGGATTCGTATCAAACTCCGTTCGTATGACTATCGCATCATCGATGAGACATGTCAAAAACTCATCGATACTGCAGTACGCACTGGAGCATCGGTAATGGGTCCTATCCCTTTGCCAACAAAAACAGAAGTTTTTGTTGTGAATAAGTCAACGTTTATCGATAAGAATGCGCGTGAGCATTTTGGTTTGAAAACTCACAAAAGAGTAATTGATATCTTAAATCCTACAAATCAGACCATTGACTCTCTGATGCACCTTGAACTCCCCGCAGGAGTTGAGGTAGAGGTAAAGATGTAATTTGATAGTTGATAATTTGAGGTTAGTAGTATATAATCTCAAAAAATCCGGATAGGAAAAATATGCCTTGTCCGCAGGGCATATTTTTTTGTCACATGTCCGATAAGTTTATAAAACGCTATGGACAGATTCATTGTTGGTGTAAAAAAAACACAATCACAAACTTTTAATGAAGATGGTTCGCGAGTTTCTACAACCTATATAGAGACATCTCCATTTACATATATACGAGTTAAAACTACCGAGAAAGACGGATATAATGCTCTTGTTTGTGGATTTGGCACATCAAAAAAGATTGCAAAAACAACAGAAGGTCTCCTTAAAAAATATGCACCAGAAGCAAAACCAGCACGTTTAGTTGAATTCCGATTTAAAAAAGAAGCAATTGTACTTGGTGAAGATTTGAGTGTAAAAATTGGTGATCACGTTATTAAACCAGGCCAGGAAATAAAACCAAGCATGCTTTTTGCAATCGCAGATATGCTTGAAGTAACAGGAACAAGCAAAGGGAAAGGGTTTCAGGGAGTTGTTAAAAGACACAGGTTTAAGGGAGGATCAAAAACACATGGACAGTCAGACAGACAACGTGCCCCAGGAGCAATTGGTATGACAACAACACCAGGTCGCGTGTTTAAAGGAAAACGAATGGCAGGACGAATGGGAAACGATACAAAAACCATCAAAGGATTAAAGCTCATTTCAATGGACGATAAAGGAATAACAGTTGCAGGACTTGTGCCAGGACCAATCGGAGGGTTTGTCCAGGTTCGAAAAAGTTCTTAATTCACACTATGGCTACACCAAACAAAAAAATTGATTTTGAAGTAAAAAATTACAGTATTGATGGGACAGTATTGGGATCGGTTGAGCTCACAAAGTTCATTCAAGAACACAATCCAAATAGCACACTTCTTGCACAGTACATTCGTGTGTATTTGGCAAACCAAAGAGAAGGTAATGCCTCCGCGAAAATGAGATCGGAAGTAATTGGAACAACAAAAAAAGTATATAAGCAAAAGGGAACAGGTCGCGCAAGACACGGATCCAAAAAAGCACCTATCTTTAAGGGCGGTGGAGTTGTTGGTGGACCTAAGCCGCAAGAACACCGACTTGAACTAAGCAAAACACAACGAAAATTAAGTCTTCTTTCCGCTGTTGCACAACAGCTGAGAGCGGGTGCCATTGACACTGTTGAAAACAAAGTTACAGAAGTAAAGCCAAAAACGAAGCAGTTTGTTCCTCTCATAAAAACCGTAGGCGGCGACGCTGTAAAAGTACTACTTGTTCTTCCCGATGCAAAAGCAACCGGAGTAGTCAAGTCATTGAGGAATATGCAAAATGTGAAGACTACCCATATGGGTCAACTGAACGCATACGACATTTTAGACGCAAAGAAGGTTTTATTTGTTTCGCAGGCGTTTGAAGCCATGCAAAAGATGTATTCAAAATGAAAAAAATTATCATTAAACCATTAGTTACAGAAAAAGCAACTTCACTCGCGCAAAAAAATATATATGCCTTTGTTGTTGCGCAATCTACAACGAAAACACAGGTTGTGTCAACTGTTACAAAGACATATAACGTCACATGTGGATCGGTTCGAATGATGGTGCGAAAAGGTAAGACTCAACGAGTGGGAAGAAAAATGACACCAAAACGAAGAGCAGATGTAAAAATTGCATATGTCCAAGTTACGAAAGGGAGCATTGATTTGTTTCCTAAGGCATAAGTTATCACCAATAGTATGAATATTTCACAACCATTAAATCCTGAAAAATCACTCACCGAAATTTTGAAGAAACATTCGGGAAGAAATCATGCAGGACGGATTACCGTTCGTCATCAAGGTGGACGACAAAAAAGATACTACAGAGTAGTGGATTTTAAACGTGATAAACGAGATGTAAAAGGAACAGTGGTTAGCATTGAGTACGATCCAAACAGAAATACATCGCTTTGTCTTATTGAATATGCCGACTATGAAAAAAGATACATTTTGCAACCAAAAGATGTAAAAGTAGGAGATATGATCGTGGCAGGAGAAGGCGCAGATATCAAACCTGGAAATGCACTTCCGTTACGACTCATCCCAATTGGTATCGAGATTCACAATATTGAGCTTTTTCCCGGCCAGGGAGGCAAACTTATTCGGGGAGCGGGAACTGCCGGAGTGGTGATTGCAAAAGAAGGCAACTTTGTACATGTAAAACTTCCTTCAGGTGTTGTACGAAAATGTTTTGCAGAAGCATATGCTACAGTTGGAATGTTGGGAAATCTAGAACATAAAGATCGTATTCTTGGAAAAGCAGGTACAAAGCGATTGATGGGTATTAGACCAACAGTCCGTGGAACTGCACAGAATCCACGCAGTCATCCACATGGTGGAGGAGAAGGAAGAAGTGGAGAGGGTATGCATCCAAAAACACCTTGGGGTAAATCAGCAAGAGGCACGAGAACTCGTCGACCATCTAAGTGGAGTAATAAATTTATCGTTTCTAAATAACCTATGGAAGCTAAAGCATCAGCGCATGACGTTCATTCAACACCAAAAAAGCTTCGGTTTTTAATCGAAGAGATCAAGAAACTTACCCCAGTGCAAGCGATGGATAAGTTATTTTACTCACCAAGAAAGTCGGCAAAAGTACTTTATAAAGTAATAAAGTCAGCAGTAGATAACGCTAAGGCGACTTTACAGATTGATGAGCATCTGTTAAAATTTAAACTTTTAAAGGTGGATCAGGGACATGCATTAAAACGCTATAATCCTGGTGGACGCGGGACAGTGAAACCATACAAGAAAAAGTTTTCTCATGTTTCCGTGGTCGTATTTGCAGAAGCAAAAAAACAAATTGAAAAAGCAAAGAGCGAATTAAAAGTTGCAAAAAAATCTTCTCCAAAACAGAAGACAACAGCAAAGAAAACTAGTTAAGATGGGACAAAAAGTTGATCCAAAAGGGCTTCGTTTAGGTATAACTCTAAATTGGGGTTCTCGTTGGTTTTTTAGCAACAAGAAGACGTTTAAAGATTCTCTTATTTCTGATATTAAGATAAGAAAAGCTCTTTTAGATAAATTTAAGTTTGCATCCGTCACACAGGTTGATATAGAACGCGCAATTAAGAAAATATCGGCGATTATTTATGCAGTTAAGCCTGGAATGATCATTGGCCGAGGAGGAAAAGGTCTTGAAGATGTTAAAAAACAGATAGTGAACGACTTAGATAAAAAGCCAAATAAAGAACTGAAAGTTGAAATAAAAATTGAACCGGTAAAAAAGCCTTATTTAAGTGCATATTATGTTTCGCAGACGATTGCAGAAAAGTTAGTTAAGGGATTCCCCCACAGGTCAACCATTCACCATGCAATGGATCGAGTAATGGAAGCTGGGGCAAAAGGAGTTAAGGTTCAAATTGGAGGACGTATTAATGGAGCTGAAATTTCAAGAAGAGAAAAGTATTTTCAGGGTACCATCCCAGCATCGACGATACGCGAAGTAGTAGATTTTGCACGTTATCCAGCATTGACCAAATCGGGTTATGTGGGTGTTAAAGTTTGGATTTGTAGATAATTACCTATGTTGGCACCAAAAAGACAAAAATATCGAAAGCAATTTAGAGGAATCTGGCGAAAAGTCGCCATGAAAGGCGAGAAGATATCGTTTGGTTCTGTAGGACTAAAAGTAATGTCATCAGGTTGGATTAAAGACAGAGAAATTGAAGCGTCACGTGTGATATTGGCTCGTGCAACGCGCAAAATGGGAAAGTTTTGGATCCGAATATTTCCTGACAAACCATTTTCCAAAAAACCACCAGAAGTAACCATGGGTGCTGGAAAAGGTGATATCGCATATTTCGTAGCGTCGGTAGTGCCAGGGAAGGTAATTTTTGAAGTTGACGGGTTACCGGCAGATGAAGCACGAGCAGTATTGAAGGCCGTTTCAGCGAAATTGTCAATCAAAGCGAAAGTTATCACAAAAGACTTATGAGAAAATTCACCAAAGAAAGTAACGAAAAGACAAAAGAAGAGTTAGAAAAAAAGATCCAAGATTTGCGTGTGGAAATTGCTAAATTACAGGTTGAAATGGGTATCGCACAAAAGAAAAACACGAACGAAATTGGAAACAAGAAGAAACAATTAGCAGTTCTGTTGACGGTTATTCGTCAAAAGAAAGTATAACACTATCACTATGGCACGAACAATGGTGGGTACAGTAGTTTCGGATAAGATGGCAAAGACTGTCGTAGTATCGGTTGAACGAAAATTTCGACATCCAAAATATAAAAAAGTTATTGTACGAAATAAACGATATAAAGCAGACGCATCGGAAGGTGGAATTGTAACAGGTGATACGGTAGAAATTCAAGCAACCCGACCGTTATCTGGTAGTAAAAGATTTCGAGTTATCAAGAAAGCATAATTATGATACAGCTTAGAACAGTTTTGACTGTGGCAGATAATAGCGGCGCTAAAAAAGCAATTATGATTGGTATGCCCGGTAAGGGAAACAGAAAATTTGCATACGTGGGTGAAATTATCAATATTACAGTTAAGGAAGCGATTCCATTCGGACAAGTGAAAAAAGGTGAGGTGTTGTCGGCTGTAGTCGTACGCACACACAAAGAAAGGCGAAGAGTAGATGGAAGCTATATTCGATTTGATGATAACGCTTGTGTTATTTTGCAGGCAAAGGATAACCAAGATCCAAAAGGTACTCGTATTTTTGGACCGATAGCAAAAGAGGTAAAAGATAATGGATTTGCCAAAATTGCAAGTTTAGCGGAGGAGATGTATTAATCTCTTACAGTACTCGTATGAAAATCGTTAAAAATGACAAAGTAAAAATACTTGTTGGAAAGAATAAAGGAAAAGAAGGGGTCGTCGAGCGAGTATATACCAAAAACAATACAGTTCTTATCCTTGGCATGAACCTGTTTAAGAAACATGTGCGCAAAAGCGATAAAATGCCTCAGGGAGGAATTGTAGAAGTGCCACGACCATTGCCTGTATCAAATATTGGCCTTATCTGTCCTTCTTGCAAAAAAGTTACGAGAGTTGGATATACGGTTGAGGCGGGACTTAAAAAGCGAAGTTGTAAAAAGTGTAAAGCAGTTATATAAGATACACCTATGACATTCAAAGAATTTATTAAAATTAAAGTTAGGCCAGCAGTCATGAAAGAGATGAATCTCAAGAATGAGTTTGAGGTTCCTGATATTGTAAAAGTTGTCTTAAACGTCGGCGCTGGAGAAGCTGTCTCAAATAAGGGGAGTATTGCCAAAATTCAAGAACAACTAGGTACGATTGCCGGGCAAAAGGCAGTGGTAACAAAAGCACGCAGATCAGTATCTGCATTCAAGATCAGACAAGGTCTTCCAATAGGGATAAAAGTTACATTAAGAGGTGAGAGAATGTATAGCTTTTTGCATAAGATGATTACTATAGTTCTTCCTCGCCTACGTGATTTTAGAGGAATCGAAATAAGCTGCGTTGACAATCATGGCAATCTTAATATTGGGTTCATTGAGCAAACATTATTCCCTGAAATCGAATATGACAAAATTGATAAACTGCGGGGACTACAGGTAACTGTAGTTACAACTGCTCGTAGCCGTGAAAAGGGTAAATTGTTTTTTGAAAAGTTGGGAGTTTTATTTAAAAAATAATTTTCTATGGCAAAAACCTCAGATGAAGTAAAATTTAAAAAGAAACAAAAGTTTGCGATTCGGGTAAGAAACAGATGTGCGGTATGTGGTAGATCACGCAGTTATTTGAGGCGATTTGGAATGTGCAGAATATGTTTTAGAAAGCGTGCGTTAGATGGAGAGATTCCTGGAGTTAGAAAAATTTCTTGGTAAGATATGAGCAGATCACTGAAAAAAGGTCCCTATATAGATGAAAATTTAATGAAGAAGGTCCTTGCTCGCAAAAACATGGGCACGAGATTCTCAAATTGCCCCAGAATTTGTCGGGGTAAAAATTGGAATTCACAATGGGAGAAAATTTGTTGAATTGTTAGTAACAGAAGGAATGGTAGGTCACCGGCTAGGGGAGTTTGCTCCAACGCGCACATTTAAGGGCCATGGAAAAATTACCAAGCGTACGATGGATAAAACTTAATAATTGAATATATATTATGAACGACCCAATTATAGACTTGATAATTCGAATAAAAAACGCATACATGACCAAGAATGAATCTCTTGTGTCACCACATTCATCTTACAGAGAAGCCGTAGTAAAAAAATTAAAAGAAATTGGGTACATTGAAGACTATTCTGTAGACGGAGAGGTGATTAAAACGATTTCAATTCAATTGAAATATGACAAAGGTGTGCCTGCAGTAACCGATATTCAAATTGTTTCAAAACCAGGAAAAAGAGAGTATGTTTCTTATGATGATCTTAAATCTGTAATGAGCGGTATGGGTTATTCTGTTTTGTCGACTCCTAAAGGGATTATGACCCATAAAGAAGCTAAAAAGAACAAGTTAGGCGGAGAATTACTATTTTTGATTTGGTAACCTATGTCAAAAGTTGGACAGAAAGCACTCAATATCCCCTCAAGCGTTACAGTTACTGTGCGTGAGACCCATGTAGAGGTTAAGGGAAAAGAGGGCAGTATAACAATTGCCCTGCCTCATGGTATTGCTGTGGTTAAAGGACAGAAAGATGGAGAAATGCAGGTTACACGTGGGAACGATACAAAAAACAGCAAATCGCTTCATGGCACCATCCGCGCACTTATTGACAATGCAGTTGTTGGTGTTGAAAAGCCTTGGGAAAAACGACTTGAAGTGGTAGGAACGGGTTTCAATGTGAAAATGCAAGGTCAAGATCTCGTATTTAAGATTGGATACTCACATCCCGTTGTATTTAAAAAGGTTGAAGGTATCACCCTTGCAGTCGATGGGAACACAAAGGTGATCGTTTGTGGTGTTGATAAACAACTTGTTGGTGAAACTGCACAGAAAATAAAAAAATTACGTAAACCTGACGCATATAAGGGAAAAGGGATTAAGTATGAAGGAGAAAAGTTACGAATTAAGCCAGGAAAGAAAGCAAAGGCTGCATAATGTAGAGAAACTATGAAAGCAACAATAACCACAAGAAGAATGTACAGAAGAAAAAAACGAGTCAGTTCAAATATGGTTGGAACTGCATATCGACCTCGTATAAGTGTGTATCGTTCGTCGAAGCATATTTATGCTCAAGCAATCGATGATGAATCTCGTGTAACATTATGTGCCGTACACACAAAACAAACGGAAAAAGCAAAAAAATCTGAACAAGCATTTGCAATTGGGAAGAAACTAGGTGAAGAATTGAAATCAAAAAATATTTTACAAGCAATTTTCGATCGTGGAGCAAACACCTACCTTGGTAGAGTTCAAAAGTTAGCCGAAGGGCTTCGCGAAAGCGGTATACAGGTTTAAAAATTAAATTCTTTTAAGTTATATGGCAGAACATTTTGAAGAAAAAAAGTTGGAAGAACAAATATTACTCATTCGCCGTGTTACAAAAAAAATAACGGGAGGAAGCCATATAACGTTTGTTGCACTCGTTGCAGTAGGTGATAGAAAAGGAAATGTAGGTATTGGGATGGGTAAGGGTCAGGAAGTACCTCAAGCTATAAAAAAAGCATTAACAAAGGCACAAAAAAGACTCGTTCACATTCCTGTATATAAAGGAACTATTCCTCACGAAGTAAAGCTTAAATATAAGGCTGGCATGGTATTTTTAAAACCTGCACCTGAAGGTACAGGATTGAAAGTAGGTAGCGTAATTCGAAGCATTTTTGATTTAGCAGGGGTATATAATGTATCTGGAAAAATTATTGGATCACGAAATCAAATAGTGAATACTCAGCTTGTTATGCAAGCTCTTACCAAACTTAAACAAAGAGCATTACCAGTTGAAAAATAAGAAACATCATGGCATTTTTAGCACGGTTACCGAAAATAGTATTTGGAACAAAGAAAAAATTAGGAAGGGGTCTTGGTAGTGGACGAGGTTCCAAATCAGGACGAGGAACCACGCGCCATCAAAAAGCTCGTGAAAATATTCCCCTCCATTTTGAAGGTGGACAAAATCGACTTGTAAAGAAATTTCCATTACTGAGAGGAAAGGGGAGAAACTATAGTCGCAAGTATAATAAATATGTTATCTATTCAGGTCAGTTAAATGCACTCGAAGATGGTGCAATTGTTAATGAGGAGTCTCTAAAAAAGGTAGGACTTCTTGAGCAAGAAGCAAAATCACCCACTATCAAACTTATTGCAAAGGGTGAAATTAAAAAGAAATTGACTGTCACTTTACCAGTTTCTCAATCGGTGAAAACAATGATTGAGAAGGTTGGTGGCACAGTGAGCATATGAAAGAAATTACCGAAAAAGTCCAACTTCTTTTTCGAGATCCACAACTGAGGAGAAAGCTCATTTTTACATTCACGCTCTTTCTTTTTTTCCGTTTATTTGCCTTTCTTCCTGTATCGGTTATAGACCTACAAAAGCTTCGCATGTTGTTTGAACAGAGTCAGTTTCTTTCTTTGTTAGATATATTTTCTGGCGGAACCTTGGTAAATTTTTCAATTATGGCTCTTGGATTAAATCCGTATATTAATGCTTCTATCATCATGCAACTATTGTCGGTAATTTTTCCAAAACTGGAACGATTATCAAAAGAAGGTGAGTATGGAAAATTCAAAATGAATCAATACACCCGCTTTCTTACTGTACCGCTTACCATAGTTCAAGCTATTGGTATTTTTGTACTACTTCGTAATCAGCAGATTATTGGACAGCTGTCGCCTCTTGAGTTTTTTTCGTTTATATTTACCCTCGTAGCAGGTACGTTTATATTGGTTTGGTTTGGTGAACTCATTTCTGAGTTTGGATTGGGTAACGGTATTTCACTCATCATTTTTGCAGGTATTGTAGGGAGATTACCTGTCATTATGGGGCAAACCCTCACAACGTTTAATCAGGAAATGTTCTTTAACTTTATTCTCTTTGGTATTGTATCTGTTAGTGTCGTTGCCGCAGTTGTATTCATAAATGAAGCAATACGTCGTATACCGGTTTATTATGCAAAACGCATTAAGGGAAATAAAGTATATCAGGGTGCAACAAATTACCTTCCTTTAAAGTTAAATCAGGCAGGCGTCATTCCAATCATTTTTGCAGTCTCTTTTGTACTGTTCCCGCAACTTATCGGCAACTTTCTTCAGTATTCACAACAACCAGTCGTAGCAAGTATTGCCCGGTTTCTCGTAAGCGCATTTCAACCTTCGGGAGTTATTTATAACGTCCTGTATTTCCTTTTAATTATTGGGTTTACATTTTTCTATACCATCATCGTATTTAACCCTCAGAAAATTTCAGAAGAGATTCAAAAACAGGGAGGGTTTATCCCGGGTATTCGACCAGGCACAGCCACCAAACAATATTTGGAGCAAGTACTGTATAAAATTACCAGCGTAGGCGCGCTTTTTCTTGGTTGTATTGCAGTAATGCCTACCGTTCTTTCTGCAGTGACCGGAATGACGAGCTTGGTTATTGGAGGTACAAGCATTCTTATCGTAGTGTCAGTTGTTTTGGAAACATTTAAGGTTATCGAAGCACAGCTTGTTATGAAAAGTTATGATAAGTTTGCGAGATAACAGTTATCAAGTTATTAAGTTGTAAAGAAATTCTATGGCAAAAAAAGGATCACGCACACTTCTTGGTTTGGTATGTGAGGTGTGTGGAAAACATAACTATGTGACTCAGAAAAATAAAGTAAATACAACCGAGTCTATTAAGCTCAAGAAATACTGTAATAAATGCAGAAAGTCCACACCGCATAAGGAGCGGAAAAAATTAGACTAAGTATATGAAGTTTGTACTTATTGGTATACAAGGTTCGGGAAAATCAACACAAGGAAATATACTTTCCAAGCAGTTTAAAATCCCATACCTTTCAACCGGCCATATTTTTCGTGAAATAGCCAAAGAGAAAACCGCCTTAGGAAGGTACATTAAAGAAACAATAAACTCAGGTATTCTTGTGCCAGATGAAAAGACGATAGAAATAGTCAACAGTTACCTGTCGCGTCCTGAATATAAACGCGGATACATCCTCGACGGTTTTCCTCGCACCCTCAAACAGGTCGAAAAGTTCAAAAATAATGTAGATAAAGTAATTTATCTTGATATTCCTGATAAAGAAGCTCTTTGGAGATTAACGAATCGAAAACAAAAACGCGAAGACGAAACGTTGCCAGCAATTAAAAAGCGTATTGAGCTATTTCATAAATTTACCGACCCTGTCATAGATCATTATAGAACTGAGCAAAAGCTTATCGAAATTGACGGCACACTTCCAATAGAAGAAGTAAACAAGGAAATTCTTGAATTCTTGGGTAAACAACTCGTTAAAAACCGCATGGTCGAATGGAAACCTAAAAAAACCATTATTGCACTGGTTGGACTTCCAGGTGCGGGTAAATCCGATGCTGCAGCTTACTTTAAGGAAAAAGGAATTCCTATTATCTCATTTGGAAAAATCATTAATGAATATATTGATGAACAAAAGTTTGAACATACTGAAGCAGTCCACAAAAAAGTCCGAGAAGATTTGCGAAAGAAATATGGAAATCAGGCACTCGCGGTGCTCAACATGAAGCATATTAGTCAGTCCCTCACAAAGCACCCATTCCTTGTGATAGACGGAATGCGCTCATGGGAGGAATATTTATATTTAAATCAGGAGTTAAAACGAGTCCGGTTATTTGTTGTAGCCATTCATGCAGACAAACATGTGCGTTACGCAAGAGCCGCAAAACGCACATATCGAAAAAAATTATTTGGACAAGAGCGGGACATAAATGAACTTATTGGGACTAATATGGGGCCAACTATTGCATATTCAGATTTTCTCGTCAAGAATAATTTCTCGAAAGATGATTTTACCGATAAGCTGGAAGATGTATATCGCCAGATTTATTTTTCATAGGCAATGATTACGTATAAATCACCGGAGGAAATTGCCATCATGAAAAAATGTGGAGAGATATTGAGAGATGCAATGCGACATGTAGTTGGATTAGTGAAACCGGGTATTACAACGCTTTCACTTGATACCGCTGCGCGGGAATTCATCAAAGCCCATGGGGCAGAAAGCTCTTTTACAAAAGTCGAGGGATATAAATGGACCACATGCATGCCGGTGAATGAGCAGGTTGTGCACACACCACCTTCATCGAAGACTGTTTTAAAAAATGGCGACGTACTAACGATTGATATGGGAGTATATCTCAAGGGGTATCATACCGATCATGCCGTAACAGTGGTTGTTGGTGGCAATGCAAGCAAGGAGATCTCAGATTTTCTTGAGGCAGGAAAAACTGCCCTGAAAAATGCAATTGCCCAAGCAAAAATTGGGAATAGAATTGGACATATTTCCGATGCTATGGGCTCCGTAATTGCAGATGCTGGGTATACTGTCATGCGTCAACTCACTGGTCATGGTGTTGGAAAAGAGCTACATGAAGATCCATTTATTCCAGGATTTCTAGATAGGCCAGTCGAAAAAACAATAAAATTAAAACCAGGAATGACATTAGCTCTCGAGATTATTTACTCAATGGGTAAAAGTTCCGAGATTGCCTATGAAAACGGCAATGATTGGTCTATAATTACTGCGGACAAAAGCATTTCGGCTTGTTTCGAACACACAGTTGCGTTAACAAGCGAAAATACGCTGGTTTTGACGTAAAATTGTGTTAAAATATATACTTTATGAAGGAACAGGACGATGTGCTTGTTTTGGATGGGGAAGTTGTTGAAAACTTGCCCAATACGCTGTTTCGCATTAAAGTTGTGAATACAGACAAAGTGATTTTGTGTTATTTGTCAGGCAAGATGAGAAAAAATTACATCAAAATTTTGCCTGGAGATAAAGTGAGATTTGAGTTAACTAAGTATGATATGGAACGAGGGAGAATTATTTATAGAATTTAATGTGTAAATCATGAATATACAATCGTCAGTTAAAACAAGGTGTGCAAAATGTAAAATGGTAAAACGCAATGGAAAATTGTATGTTATTTGTTCAAATCCCAAGCATAAACAAAGGCAGGGATAATTATATATTAGTCGCAATTTGATTTATGGTTCGTTTATTCGGCATCATCATACCAGACGGAGATAGAGTTGCTTTTGGACTTACTCGATTATACGGAATTGGTTGGGCAAACTGTGCAGTGGTCCTTAAAAAAGCAAAGGTGGATGCACATAAGCGTATGAAAGATATTACCGAAGAGGAAATGAAGAGATTAACAGCAATTATTGAAAAAGAATACAGAATAGAGGGCGAACTGCGTGAAGAAGTAAATGAGAATATAAAACGATTACGAGAGATTGTTTCTTATCGTGGAATTCGTCACATGAGGGGATTACCCGTACATGGCCAACGAACAAAATCAAATGCACGTACTAAGAAGGGCAAGAGAAAGACAGTGGGGGCACTTAAGAAGGAAGATATTGCAAAGATGGAACAGGCTAAAACAGCAAAATAACATATTATTATTTACGAAATTATGGCAGCACAAAAGAAAACAAAAAACAGAGTAGTTGAGTCCGGGAAAATTTATATCACCGCGACATTCAACAATACCCTTGTATCGGTAAGTGATGAAAAAGGCGCAGTATTAGTTACCGGTTCAAGCGGTATGCATGGATTTTCTGGAACGAGGAAGTCTACTCCATACGCAGCCACCGTTACCACAGAGGCAGTGTTAAAGAAAGTAACTACAGAAAATGGCATGAGAAAAGTAGTAGTCTTTATTAAGGGTATTGGACCAGGTAGAGAGGCTGCACTTCGTGCGATTAAAGCATCAACAGTTGACGTGGATACTATTATCGATGTTACACCAGTACCCCATAACGGAGTACGTCCACCAAAAGTTCGAAGAGTATAAGTCATTTATGAATTTTTTTTGCATATAACACTCTATGAGATATACAGGACCTAAAAATAGAATTGCGCGAAGAAACGGTGCAGACCTCAGTATGAAAACACCGGGTTCTAAGTCACATGCCCGCTTGCTCAAAAAAATTACCGTTCCACCAGGTCAACATGGGCTCAATCGTCGAAGAAAAGTGTCTGAACGTGGACTTCAGATTCGTGAAACGCAAAAACTTCGTTTTATGTTTGGTATAACTTCAAAACAGCTTAAAAACTACTTTACAGAGGCAGTTTCCATCAAGGGAAATACTGCGTCTTTCCTATCTGAACTTCTTGAGAGAAGACTGGATAATGTGGTTTTTCGTCTTGGACTTGCATCAACACGTGCCGCGGCACGTCAGTTTGTTACCCATGGACATGTAACAGTAAACGGGTCAGTGGTATCGATTCCCTCATACAAAATGAAGGCGGGAGACGTGGTAGCGTTTAAAGCAAAAGCACTAGACAAATCTGCGGTTGTCCAAACCATGCTTCAAGCAAAAGATATTATTATTCCAAGCTGGCTTGAGCGACAAGGTGCAGTGGGTAAGCTTCTTGCCATTCCTACTGCTGAATCGCTTAAAGATCAGGTAGATTTACGTTTAGTAATTGAGTATTTTTCGAGATAATTATTATTTTCACTATTTATGAGTATGCTTACGCCTCAATTCGTCACAAAAACTGTTGAAACATCAGAATCGTATGGTGTTTTTTCACTTGAACCTCTCACAAAAAGTTATGGTGAAAGTATGGGAAATGCCTTAAGACGAACTCTTCTCTCATCACTTGAAGGCACAGCAGCGACCGCGGTTAAGGTTGAGGGTGTTGCACACTTATTTAGTGCGTTAAAAGGAGTAAAAGAGACAGCACTTGAAATCACTCTTAACGTGAAACAGGTACGTTTTAAGCGGGCAACTGATGGAGTGCACAAAGTTTCACTTTCAAAAAAGGGCATAGGCAAAGTATTTGCATCAGATTTAGAAGGTGATGTTGAGGTTGTAAATGGAGATCAGTATATTGGTGAAATTACCGATGCAAAAGGAAAAATTGAACTTGAAATGCTTATTGAAAACGGAAGAGGCTACGTTCTTGCAAACGACCAAACAGAAAAAGAAACAGGATTTATAGTGCTCGATTCAGCTTTTTCTCCAGTAAAAAAAGTGAATTTCATAGTAGAAGAAGCGCGTGTAGGAAGAAAAACAGATGCCGATAGACTTGTAATGCATATTTGGACGGATGGAAGCGTAACTCCTACAGAGGCATTAAAAGAAGCCGCTTCTGTACTAAGTGCACAATTTAGCCATGTGTTTGCGCAGACCGATTTGCAAGCACAAAAAGTGGCTGGTGAAAGTGAAACAGCGGGAACACAGGAAATTGATAATAAATTTCACGACCTTATTATCGATGAACTTAACCTGCCATCACGAGTCGTCAATGCGCTATTAAGAGAAAATATTGAAACAGTTGCAGACCTTGTGCGAGTTGGCGAAGAAAAGTTAGTCGCATACAAAGGACTTGGAAGAAAATCAATTGATTTAATCAAAGATGAGTTAAAAAAGTTGGGATTCGAATGGAAATAATATGAAGCACAGAGTTGCAAAAAGAAAGTTCGGCTTCGGCTATGATGCAAACAAGATGTTATTAAGACAGCTGTGTAGAAGTTTTTTTCTTGAAAACGGAATAAAAACGTCTAAACAGCGCGCAAAGGCAACTCAAGTTCAAGTCGAAAAATTGGTGACAAAATCGAAAATTCAGAATGAATCAAACAAGAACTATATCTTAAGTTTTTTTGGCGACGACAAAATGTGCGATCTTCTTTTTCAAAAAATTGGACCATCTTTTGTCAAGATTGAGGGCGGATATACAAAACTATCCCTTATCGGTCAGCGGGAAAGTGATGGAGCAATGATGGCTCAGCTATCATGGGCTCACCCACTTCAGTCCGAGAAGAAAAAAGTTGCAAAAAAAGTTGAAAGTGAAGTGAAGACTGAAGAAACAAAATAATTATTGAATACTATCATGACACAACTTACAAAAATCACCAAACCAGTTTCGGAGAAAAATATTGTCCGATCATGGCACCTAATTGACATGAAGGGTAAAGTCCTTGGACGACAACTACCTCATATCGCAACACTACTCCAGGGAAAAAATAAACCATCATATGTCCCAAACATTGATTCCGGTGACTATGTGGTAGTGATTAATGCTGGTCAAATGGTCTTAACAGGTGATAAAAAAGAGACTAAAATGTATGACCGTTTTTCAGGGTATCCTGGAGGCTTGCGACAAGAAAAAGCAGGAGACTTACTTACTCGAGATCCAGGGAGAATGGTGCTTCGCGGAGTAAGTGGAATGCTGCCAAAAAATAAGTTACGCGATCGCAGACTGGCACGGCTGTTTGTATTTATAGATGAAAATCACCCGTATCAAGCTGAGTTACAAAAGAAAGCATAAGTTATATATTTACGTAGATATATGCCAAAAAAAACAAAAAATGTAAGCTACTTCGAGGGAGTCGGTAGACGGAGAACATCTGTTGCAATTGTCCGCATGTATATTCCGGGGAAAGATAAAACAGCATTGGTTGAGGATATTAAAATGAAAGCAGGGGAACTGTATGTAAATGGCAAAAAAATTGAAACTGTTTTTCCAGCTCTTCATCAGAAAGTTCAGTATCTTAAGCCGTTCAAACTTGCAAAAGCAGAAGATAGATTTTGCACATCCATTCATGTAAATGGAGGTGGCGCACAAGGTCAACTTGAGGCAGTCATCCACGGCATTGCACGAGCTCTTGAAAAAACAGATTCAGAAGTTGTGCGACCAGTTCTTAAAAAAGAGGCTTTATTAACGCGCGATTCTCGCGCGAGACAGAGAAGAAAAGTTGGAACAGGTGGAAAGGCCCGACGCGCCAAGCAGTCTCCAAAGCGTTGATTCTTGTGGTATCATCATCATATGAAAGACCTTTCTGTGGTTATTGTGTCTTATAACACAAAAGATATCACACTTACCTGTATTGCAAAGCTCGTTAAAGCACTTTCCCTTTCCAAGATAACTTCTGAAATTATTGTCATTGATAATAATTCACAAGACAGATCATCAGAGGCTTTACGAGAGCTCCACAACACCAACGTAATCCAACTCATTCAAAACAAAGATAATCCTGGATTCGGCAAAGCGAATAACCAAGGACTCCTACTGTGTAAGGGTCGGTATGTACTTTATCTAAACTCTGATGTATATGTGCCCGAATTGCCATTTTTTGACTATTTAATACAGAAAATGGACGCATCCGCTCGGATTGGTGCAATGACAGTGCGTGTCAATTTACCAAATGAATCAATAGACCCGGCATCTCATAGGGGATTTCCAACTGTATGGAGATCATTTTGCTATTATGCACGACTTGAGCATATAACGCGTGCTGTTCCACTTTTCAATACACTTTTTGGCGGTTATCATCTTACCCATCTTTCTTTGGATACAATACATGAAATAGACACTCCGACAGGTGCCTTTTTTCTCGCACGTAAAACCATATTAGACACGTTAAAGGGCTTTGATGAAGATTATTTTATGTACGGTGAAGATATTGACCTTGCGTTCAGAATAAAAAGACTTGGGTATGGAATTGTATACGACCCAACCTATACAGTTATTCATTTAAAAAACCAAAGCGGAATAAAAAAGAAAAATAACCTAGTAATTCGTAAGAAAACCAACACACACTTTTATGACTCAATGATAATTTTTTATAAGAAACATTACGAAAAACAATATCCGAAATGGATTTCTCAATTAGTTTACGCAGCGATACAATATAAGAAACATTCTGTATGAAAACAATTGGAATAGATGCGAGGCTTTTATTTCAGACGGGAGTGGGTACTTATCTCCAGAATCTGCTTTATCATTTAGGCACCATTCCCAACGACCCACTTCAATATAGGGCGTATATTCTTCCTGAAGACGTATCAAAAGCAAAGCGATGGTTTCCAACTATTTCTTTTGTGGTTTCACCCTATAAATGGCATACATTTCAGGAGCAAATTGGATTTGGTATACAGCTTGTAAAAGACCGACTAGACCTCATGCACTTTACCTATTTTGGCCATCCAGTCTGGTATAACCGACCTTTTATATCCACCATCCACGACTTAACTCCTTTAACGCACACTACTGGACGTATTTCAAAGATTAACACACTGATGTATGGTGTAAAAAAACAAGCATACAAAGCCGTATTAGCTCACCAAGTGCATAAAAGCTTATCGATTATTACACCATCGCAAACGGTTAAAGAAGAAATCGAGGCTTATTTTAGCAATCTGAAAGTAAACAGCAAAATTGTAAGCTTACACGAGGGTGTAAGTTTTCGTATTATGGATTCGAAAGAAAAAAAAATATCACCCTTATTCAAAGAACCCTATTATCTCTATGTAGGTAATTATTATCCACATAAAAATATTCATAGGTTGCTCACAGCTTTTTTGTCAGTTAAAACGAGTAAATATCTTGTTCTAACAGGGCCGGATGATTTTTTTCAAAAAGAGTTGCGAAAAACATTTTCTGATGTAATAAAAAATAACAAAATTCGTTTTGTTAGCTCTCCTTCATTTCAAAATTTGGTCTCACTCTATAGACACTGCGATGCAGTTATCAATCCCTCTCTTTCTGAAGGATTTGGACTTCCGCTCATTGAGGCTACATATTTTCGAAAGCCGGTAATCGCCTCTGAAATACCTGTGTTTCGTGAGCTTTTGGGAAATTCATATTATGCATTCGATCCTTACTCTTCGGCATCCATACAAAACGCTGTCGAAACTTTTGAGCAAGAAAAAAAACCCGTTATTGCAACTGCTCCTCCAGATACATCATTTAAGCAGATGACTAATTCAATACATACACTTTATTGTACCTATGGTTAATGGATCAATTGCCATCGTGTATGACTGGATGGACAAATGGGGCGGCGTTGAAAGAGTATTGACAGAGTTTGGCGCCCTGTTTCCCCAGGCGGACTATTATACAAGTGCAACGAACTTCAAAACTGCTCCCTGGGCAAAAAAATTACATCCAAAAACCACGTTTCTTCAACGATTACCAACGGCAATCCGAGGTGAGAGAAAATATTTAATTCCTGTCTATCCACCCGCTTTTGAATCAATGGATTTAAGGGGATATAAGGTTGTTTTATCTGTTACCTCATCCTTTGCCAAATCGGTTATAACCCATCCAGGCACCACTCATGTGTGTTATCTTCTTACACCTACACGGTTTTTATGGAGTCATACGAAAGACTATTTATCGAATTTTAAAACAATAGTCACAAGTCCCGTAATTTCGCATATCAAACAATGGGATTTAATTGCATCTCAAAGGCCTGATGCAATTGTGTCAATTTCACACACTGTGCAAAAGAGATGCGAAGTTTATTATAAACGAGCCTCTCAAGTGGTATATCCTCCGTTTAATTCAGACCATTGGGATGAGATGATAAAAAATAGGGTAACACCAAAGCGAATTTCTATACCTCTGCACTATTTTCTTTTTGTGGGGAGAATGGAGTACTACAAAATGCCCCATCTTATAATTGATGTTGCTCGAAAACTCTCAAATAAGGAATTTGTTTTTGTCGGGACTGGCTCATTAATAGATAAATTGAAAACTCAGTCACCGAAGAACTGTCATTTTGTCGATTTTGTTACCGATTATGAGTTGTCATATCTTTACGCAAACGCAGATGCACTATTGTTTCCCCAAGATGAAGATTTTGGATATGTTTCACTTGAGGCGCAGTATCATGGATGCCCAGTCGTTGCGTTCAGACAAGGGGGCGCGTGTGAAACGGTGATTGAGGGGCAAACTGGTGTTTTTTTTGATTCTCAGAGCGCTCCGTCGCTCATCGCTCGGCTTGAAACATATAGCAAAATATCTTACAATCTAAAACGCTCAACCCAGGCGTACAGGGAGCAAATCAAAAAACGCTTTGGGAATGATCGGTTCCGAAAGGAGTTCCTTTATCAATTAGAAAATGCATTAGTATGAAAGCAGTAATATTTGCTGGCGGTACAGGTACTCGACTTTGGCCTCTTTCAAGAAAAAAATCACCAAAACAATTTGAACGCATTATTGGCGATAAATCAACACTTCAACTCGCTGTGGAACGATTACAGCCCGACTTTAATGCAAAAGACATTTACATTTCAACAAACGTAGCGTATGCCCAAATAATGCATCAACAACTTCTATCCATCCCACATGAAAATTATTTTTTCGAACCAGAAAAGCGTGACGTGGGCCCCGCAATTGCATTAGTGATGGGAATTCTTCAAAAAAAACATCCACATGAACCAGTAGTAATTTTATGGAGTGATCACTTGGTTAAAGAAGTGCATTTATTTAAAAAATTAATTGCGTCAGCAGGTAACTATCTTAAAAAAGTTCCTGAAAGTCTCATATTTATTGCACATAAACCTCGATTTGCAAGCACCAATTTGGGATATATTCAAATAGGTCAAAAAGCTCATGAAACAGATTTGGTTTCATTTTACGACTTCAAAAGCTTTAAGTATCGTCCAGATGAAGCTACAGCTCAGGAATATTTTAAATCAGGTACATATGCCTGGAATCTTGGATATTTTGTAACAACGCCACATTTTATATGGAAAACATTTGAACGGTTTACACCTGAACTTTATAAAACGATTCACAAAATCGTAAATGCGTATGGCACATCTCAATATGAAAAAGTTTTGAAAAATGAATATGGCCATGCTGAGAAACTCAATTTTGATCATGCAATACTTGAAAGAATTGAAAAAAATCTAGCTAAAGTTATTGTCGAGGATATCGGCTGGAGCGATATTGGAGCCTGGGAAGCAGTAAAGGAAGCACTTGAACAGTATCCATACGAAAATATTACCAGAGGAAAAACGTATCTCGAACATGTGCACGACTCACTTATATATAATTATGAAGATAAAAAACTAATTGTTGGTATTGATCTTGATGAGCATATCATTGTTAACACAAAAGATGTGCTTCTTATTGCAAAAAAACAGTCGGTCGGAAAGATAAAAACATTAGTTGAACAATTCGAGGGGACTGAACACGAGGACCTCACATAACACTATGCGAAATCTATTCTATGGTAGGGGATATAATACGTATCTTAAACGCATAATTGATGTGCTTTTGTCTTTTATTTTTCTTATTATATTTTCACCTATATGTCTTGTAGTTGCGATTGCCATAAAAATAGATTCGGAAGGTCCAGTACTTGCAGATGTGCCTGAAAGAGTTGGACAAAACGGAAAAACGTTTAAAATGTATAAATTCCGGTCAATGATAAAAAACGCCCATGTACTCCTGCATACTGATGCTCGGTTTAAAGAACTTTTTGAACAGTACCGAAAAGACAGCTATAAGCTGAAAGATGATCCTCGAGTAACTTCGGTCGGCAAGTGGATACGCAAACATTCTCTTGATGAAATTCCTCAGTTTATCAATGTATTAAAGGGGGAGATGAGCTTAGTTGGTCCCCGTGCCTACTATCCCGATGAGCTGGAAAATCAACAAAAAAAACATCAAGAAACAAAAAAATTTGTTAGAGAAGTACTTTCGGTCAAGCCAGGTATCACTGGACTATGGCAGGTATCGGGAAGGTCAGAGGTTCATTTTGATAAACGCATCGCTCTGGATGCAACGTATGCACGATCTTTATCGTTATTTCAAGATCTTGTGATTATCCTACGAACTCCGCTTATTATGATTACCGGGCGGGGTGCGGTATAATAATAATTGACTTTTTTATAACTTTTTAAACGTTACAGACTTTACATCTAACACATATGCATAAACAGAAAAAAAAGATCGCAGGAATACTTTTTGTGATATTACTTATTATTTCGGGTTTGGTGTATTTTGCCCTCTATTTACCCTATACACGTATCAAGGGGAAGGCGATAGTTGTTATGGCATCGGCCTCAGATCTTAAAACCGCTTTTTCACAAAATAACATAGACTTATTAACTGAAAAGTTAAAAACGGTGGAAGAAAAGTATGCCGAATTTGAGAAGGAGTCACAAAGTATATATTGGCTGCAGGTTATCCCTTATGTTGCGGATTTTAAAAGAGGAGTAGAATCGGGAAGATACGGTATTGAAGCAGCAAAAGCATCAGTTTCGGCAATTGCGCCGTATGCAGACCTTATTGGGTTTAAAAAGGGTGAATCTTCATTTGTTGAGAAGTCAGCAGAAGGCCGATTGCAAACCGCCGTGTTAACGCTTGATAAGGTATTAAGCAATATCGACGTCATTTCTGAAAACATCAATCAAATTGAGAACAGATTGGGGCAGATAGATGAAAACAGATATCCAGAAGAATTTGGCGGTACAAAAGTACGCGAAACTATTCGAAATGGAAAAGATCAGTTTGCAGGGGTATCCAGGCTCTTTGTAGATGCCAAACCTCTCCTTAAGAAACTTCCGGAGATACTTGGCTCAAAAGAGGAAAAGACATATCTCCTGTTGTTTCAAAATACCGCTGAGCGACGGGCTACTGGCGGATTTTTAACTGCCTATGCAGTGTTCAAAATTAAGGAAGGAAAAATTTCCATAGAACGTTCTGCCGATATCTACTCACTTGATGATAGCATAGCAGTTCATCCCGCAGCACCAAAAGAAATTCAAATGTATCATAAAGACGTTGCGAAGTTTTATATTCGTGATAGTAACTTATCACCCGATTTTGTAGAGTCACTAAAACTGTTTAACTCACTGTATCAAAAAAGTGGAGCACGAGTTGTATACGATGGAATAATTGCACTCGATTCAAAGATTTTGGTCGACATGCTTACGATATTTGGAGATACTGAAGTGGGCGGGGTTGTATTTAGTGCAGCAATTGATAAGCGTTGTGATTGCCCACAAGTAATCTATCAGCTTTTTAATATGGTAGGTGAAGAAGTGGGATATCAAAAGGAAAATCGAAAAGGAATTTTAGGCGATTTAATGTACGAACTTTTCTATAAGGCACTTCGATTCTCACCATCTCGATACTGGGGAAGACTCGCACAAACTATGTTTCTCAATATGGACGAAAAGCACATCCTCCTGAACTTTGTAGAAAAAGATTTGCAGCAATCGGTAGAAAAATTAAACTATGCTGGACGAATACGGGAGTCATCAAACGACTATCTTCACATAAATAATGTAAATTTTGCAGGCGCAAAGTCGAATCTTTTTGTAAACGAAAAGGTTACCTCAACCACCGTATCAGACGGCGGTAAAGTAAAGCGTGAAGTGACTGTTGAATATCGTAATCCGTATCCTGCCTCAAACTGTAATAGACACCAAGAGCGCATCGTATGTCTTAACGCAACACTCCGCAATTGGGTGCGTGTATATGTGCCCAAAGGTTCAAAATTAGTATCGTTTGATGGTTCAGAAACAACGGTTAAGACGTATGATGAATTGGGAAAAACTGTCTTTGAAGGGTTTTTACGTGTCAATCCGATGGGATTTGCGAAAATTAAAGTAGTCTATACGCTTCCTGAAGGTATTGACGGCAAAGAACTTCTCATCCAAAAACAGTCGGGTGTCGAAGAGCAGGCCTATTCAGTATCTGTATTTGGAAAAAAGATGTATGATAAAGGACTACGGACTGATGTTATTCTTAAATAAGAAGATTTCATCATGAACTCATTCCGTCCTGAGCGAAAGGATGAGGGTATTGTTTTGCATAAAAAAAAACTACTGAGCGAGCAGGTTTTGATTACGGTATTTTCAAAAAACTCAGGAAAGGTTGTACTAAGTGCAAAAGGCATACGACAGTTTACCAGTAAGCGAAATGCGCATCTGCAAACTGGTAATGTCATCGAATTTGGATTTACACAAAGCTCTACAGGCGTTCCCTATATAACCCATGTAATTCTCGTATCACATCTATTGACAATAAAAGAAAATCCAACTCGTTTACGAGCGCTCTATCTCATACTTTATTTGTTAGACGCACTCCTTCCTCAAGGAGTTTCCGACTACGACATGTATCAATTTATTCGGCAAAATCTCGTTAAGATTGGCAGCCTCGTTCAAGTTACCAATAACGAAAAACTGGCCATTATCAATGACATCTTGGCAAAACTAGGGTATCAAGTCCAGTCAGATTTCGAAAAATGCATAAGCTCCATAGAGGAGATCATTGGGAAAAAAATTCCTCGCGGTGTATTATAATGTATAGCTATGGAAGAGATTGTTGCACTAGCAAAAAGAAGAGGTTTTATATACCCATCATCAGAAATATATGGCGGTATGGCTGCCGTATATGACTATGGCCATTATGGTGTTCTTCTGAAGAATAACATTCAAGATGCTTGGTGGTCTGACATGGTACTTACGCGACGCGATATTGTGGGTCTTGATAGCGCGATTTTTACACATCCAACAACATGGAAAGCGAGTGGTCATGTTGACAGTTTCAGCGATCCTCTTGTTGACTGTAAAAACTGCAATTATCGTATGCGTGCCGATCATCTTCTAGAAAAACACGGATATGATGTTGACCGATGGCCAATTGAAAAGATTAACAAAATCATGGACCAACTCCGATCAAAAGATATGTTGGTGTGTGAACACTGTGGTAAAAAAAATTTGACAGATGCAAGAGACTTTAATTTACTCGTAAAGACTAATTTTGGCTCACCTGTTGGTAAACTTTCGGACCTAACCGACGATCAGGTGGTATATCCGCGAGGTGAAACATGTCAGGGTATTTATCTTGACTATAAAAATATCATCGACTCAATGCGAATTAAGCCTCCATTTGGTGTTGCTCAAGTGGGGAAGGCATTTCGGAACGAAATTGTCGCGAAGCAATTTATTTTCCGAACTCGTGAATTTGAGCAGATGGAAATGCAGTACTTCCTTCATCCTGATGATATGGATGCTAAGTTTGAATTTTGGAAATCAGAACGGTTCGCATGGTATGGTAAAGCCCTTGGCATTCCAAAGGAAAAAATTCGGTTAAAGAAACATGAGAAACTAGCTCACTACGCTAAAGCAGCATTCGATATTGAGTATAATTTTACGTGTCTGGGTAAGTTTGCCGAATTAGAAGGAATTCATCAGCGAGGAGATTGGGATTTAACTCGGCACTCAACTTTTTCTGGTGTCAATCTTGAGTATTTCGATCAAATACGTAATACCCGGTATATGCCCCACATTATGGAAACGTCTGTCGGTTTAAACCGTTTAGTTCTCATGGCGCTTGATAATGCGCTCACAACGGAAACCCTTGCCAACGGGAAGACGCGGACTGTATTGCGTTTGGCGCCATCACTTTCTCCAGTTAAAGCGGCTATCTTCCCGCTGCAAAAAGATGAAAAACTTCATTCAGTGGCAAACGAGCTATATGATTCAATGAAAAAGCAGTTCACAACAGAATTTGATGATGCAGGCAACATAGGGAAAATGTATAGGAGACAAGATGAAATTGGTACACCATACTGTATAACCGTAGATTATCAAACAATTGATGACTCAACGGTTACCGTGCGAGAAAGGGACTCAATGAAGCAGGAAAGAGTGTTAATTTCGAATGTTGGTGCCTATGTACGCGACCACATTATAAATTCATCATAACGATATGACTAAAAAAATTAGTATCGGGGTGGCAATTGTTGTTTTATGTATTGGCGGTTTTGTATTTATGAGAACACGCTCAAATACAACGGTTGCTCCTCCTACTCAAATGGAAGAACAGACTGATGTTGTACCAACTGTTGACTCATCAACAGAAGTAGATGTTACAACTAAGCCGGGTGGAAAAGAAGTTGAAATGAGCGTTGTAGGATTGCCAAATGGCACAACCTCTGTGGTTTATGAATTATCCTATCAAACCGTAGCACAAGGCACTCAGGGTGTTATCGGCACAGTAAATGAGTTTAAAAAAGATGGATTTACAAAAGATATTATGCTTGGCACGTGTTCTTCAGGTCGATGTGTTTACCACGAACTTGATGGTCCGATCAATATTGTGGTTAAATTTTATGGCGATT
>CAZLSE010000005.1:22595-43189 GCA_964562055.1 uncultured Gammaproteobacteria bacterium | reverse complement strand
GATGCCAGAATTGGTAGAAGATGGAAAAACAGGATATTTAGTGAACACATCCTCCGATGACATTCGGGGAGATTTTATTGTAAAAAAAACCGGATTTGAAGGGTTGTGTGAGGCCGTGCAACGGATCTTCAACTTACCTGAGGCAGAATATAAAGCTATGCGGTTGCAAAGTAGACAAAGAGTTGAAAGATATTTTAGTGTTAATTCGATGGTAGACAATTATGTTGCTCTCTATCGAGAATTACTTGGTAGATAGTGTCGACTTCTCCTTCTTTTTTCCAATTACCCCAAGTTCTTTGAGTTTCCACATAAAAAGAGCTCCTTTGTTACGTGCGTGAGAGTCAACAACAAACCGAAGCGCCATTTCGAGAACCGGCCGCGGGAGGGTTTTTGCAAGTTTAATATAGAGGCTTTTGCGACGTTCATCTTGCAGTTTTTCGGCAAGATATACGCCAAATCCCTGAAATTCTCGTGAAATATATTTATCCTCGATGGGATTAAATTTTTTAAGAATATCCTTAATTGTTTGCATAACTTTTAAGCACGAACAGTTATTTTTTTGTAGAATTCTTCATACTGATCTACCATTCGCTCTACAGAAAAGTTTTTTAATACGAGATTGCGGGCATTTTGACGCAGAAGGGAATATTCGCTTTTAGGCATTGAGTATATATTCTCGATCGCCTCACATAAACCATCAATTCCTGTTTTTTGTGTGGAAAATTTTCCTCGAATATCGCTGTCTGACGGATTTACCAAGTACCCAGTCATGCCGTCTTTAATTATTTCTGGAGCGGCTCCTCTGGCCAAAGCCACTATGGGTATTCCACTTGCCATCGCCTCAAGCATGACAAGTCCAAAGGGCTCATCCCATTGAAGCGGAAGAATAAATACTTTTTTATTTGCAAGAATTTCTTGACGAGTTGCGTTTGCAATAACAGTTACTTTGTCCGTAAGGAGTGGATTGACCTGGGTCTCATAGTACTCTTGGTTTTCGATATAGGGATAAAACGCAAGTTTTTTTGCAGTTTTTTGAGAAACCTGAAGAGCTTCTACGCCACCCTTAGGAGTGCGGGGATCAAGTCTTCCATACCAGACCATTTGATAACCATTCTCATACATATCTTTAAATTCGTCTGTGAGTATCCCGTGCTGAATTACAGTTTTTTGACTGTCTGCAATAAATGGAGACGCATTAAATTGAAACCGAGATGGAAGAATGAAATACACATTTTTAGGGAGTGGCATGAAAGAGAAAAAACCCATGGAATGATTTGTGGTAGGAAAATGGCCAATCGTAATAAGGGGAATAGAAAATGTGCCCCAATTTGCTGAAAAATAAGATGTACCTGTACTATCTATGACCAGATCATATTGATCCTGTTTCGATTTAAGTGTGAGTAACGCTCCAGCATATATAGTTGAAAGGTACTTTAACAATTCCTTTGAAGAAACATTCGCAAAATAAGGAGTAGTGCGGACAACATCAAGTTCCTTCGTAAGGGGGATGACGGTTACGTTTGGACTTGGGATTGTAGATTTTTCTGTTGCATATACGTTAAATGAATGACCTCGTTTAACCGATTCAGTAATAAATGAATACGCCCATGATTCTTGTCCGCCACGTGAATAGGGGTCTGTCGGTTTAAAAAGGGAGCTTATGAATGCGATTTTCATATATCAACTATAGCACTTTTTTAAAGATGCTAAAGTATCGTTTTGCAATTTCCTCCCAGCTGAGATGTTTTATTCCATATTCATATCCAAACGTTCCAAACGATTCAATAAGCTTTTTATTTGTTATCAACTGTTTTATTTTTTTTGCCAAATCTTTTGAATCGCGATTTTTAGCAACAAATCCTGCATTTTTGTCGATCCATTGTTTTTCTGCAAATACATCAGAAATTACGACTGGTTTCTTAAAACCGATTGACAACATCAATACTCCACTTTGAGATGCATTGGTGTAGGGAAGAACCGAGATATCTGCAGCCTTAAAAACAGCTTCAATATCATGAGTATCAAGATAATTAAGGTTAAGAATAAAATCCTCATTTAATCCAAGTTGGTGTATTTTGGATAATGAACTATTTACCAAATCGCGAGGAGCGTACTTCAGTCCTGAGGCTACGTATACCACAATATCTTGTCCATCCTTTTTAAGGATATCAGCTGCCTCGATTAAATACTCAAATCCTTTAAACTCTTTCAAAAATCCAAAGAAAAGTAGTACCGTTTTGTCTTGAGGTATACCCAAAAGTGTTCGCGCAATTTTTTGGTCGTATAAATTCGCATCAAACAGATTGTAAATACCATGACGGATGATAGATGTATTTTTGAGGTTATACGTAAAATTATCGGCAAGTTTCTGATATTCACGGTCATTCCCCAAAATTACATGGTCTGCTTCTTTATAAAATACATCGAGGAGTTGAATTAGCTTTTTATCGTTTGACCAAGGAAGAACGTCATGAAGCGTAAAAACAAATCGTGTCTTATTCACTTTTTTACAGTAGTGAACAAGTGACATAAAGTAGTTGATTTTTTGTTTTATTGTTGTACCAATATGGATATTCACGAGTCCAATTTCGCGACTTTGCAGATAATTGGCGAGGTCAGGAATGGTTTGAGGCTCGTTTTCTTCTAAGGTAAATCGCGGCCATCGTATAACGCGCTTCATAAAATTGTCGGTAAAATATGAAGTTTTAGTGCCTAACAGGTCAGTTTGAGGGAATGTTATAAACTTTGGTTCACAGTATTGACTTAGAGGGCCAAATAGGTGTGCAACGTAGTGCCCTAGTCCTGCGTTCGGAGATGAAATGATAGCTATTTTTGGTTTGTCTTCGTGGCCATTAGTCATAGGGATAATTATATCAAAATTACCTCTTTTCAATACAACTTAGCCTGGATTTAAGGCCACTTTACGAATATATCTAATTATTTAAATAATTAGATAACAATATTATCCTATAATAATATAGATAATATGGTATAATACAGTAGATGTTTACGCACATTATTTCTACAAATACAAAGCCACATTTATCTGGGGTGGCTAAATTTGGTTTTTTGCTTGGAAAAAGACTAAATTCAGAGTTTATGAGCTTCTTTGATATGAGGAAAATTCACAGAGGAGATAAGGTGTTACTATCTGTTTCATGCGATCAACTCGATATGGAACTTGAAACGCAAATTTGGAGATTCATCTCGTTTATTGAAGAGAAGAAGATTAAGTATTCTGTTTTTTTTCATACATGGAGTGGTAATTCGATTGAAAATGAGCTCATAAAAAAAGCAAAAACCGTATATGCTGCCAATATGGAAATTGCATTAGAACTTAAGAAGATTTCGCATAATGTAACATCTTTGTGGAGTCCCTCCCTCATTGAGGGGGTGGGTTTAAAGAATGGTAGAGATATTCATATTTTTTCTTTCGGAATGGCGTTTAAAATTCAGACAAAATATCATGAAATTTTAGCTGAAAAATTCGAAGAATTTGGAATTAATTATATAGTTAGATTTTCCACAGGTTTTCATGAGAGAGCTAATTTTGGTAATTATGACCAGCTCGCGACTGAGCTTGAGGATATTTATGGTGAAAATGTGCAATTCTTTGGATTTCTTTCAGACGACGCAGTCGACCACTTCCTTAGAACTTCTGATATTTACGTAAATTTTTTTCCTAACGGAGCTCGTGCAAATAACACCACATTATATTCTCCTATGTCACGTGGTTGTCCCGTGATTACAAATCTTGACATGTATTCACCTAGTTGGATGATTTCAGGTAAAAACATAATTGATATTAGCAACCTTGACAGAAATTTATTATCAAAAAAGAAATTAAATGAAATAAGTAGGCAGGCAAAAATAGACGTATCAAAGAACACAAATTGGAACAAGCTCATACGAGAAATGAAGGTTTAATACTAATTATTTTGTTCTTTTTTTGTGTTCCAGGATAAGCTTGCGAATAAAAGATGATTTAGTCATGCCATTTCTATCTGATTCTTCTTGCAAATAAGTAAGTAGGGCAGGACTAATGAAAAAATTAAATCGTTTATCTGAGGCATGTTTAGCCTCTTCAAGTGCAGATTCGATTACTTTTGAAAGCGTTTCTTTAGTGTACTCTCTTAACATAAGTTTATCGTGCTCGGTACCTGCGAGAAAATTGGGAGTATGCCCTTTTAAGTAGAGAACGATTGTAGGTTTATTATAATCGAGTGCTTTTTCAATTTGAAAACCAACACCGAGACTTGGCACAGTACCTTCAAAAATTACAATATCTGCTTGCTTAATATTGTCAATGGTCTTATCAAAAAAGGTTTTTCGTGAATCGGCGCCACCCTTGCTCATTCTATCGTAAAAATGGACACCCTCTTTTAACCGTGCAATAAAATCATCAAGATGTTTATGGCCCAAATGTGAAATAGTATTATAAATCGTATTGAGATGTGGCTCAATTTCTTCTACTCCTTTGATTGGTGCTGAAAAGTATATTTTCATACTGCCAGTATAACAAAACGGGGTTTCAAGTGCAATTCAAATTAGATTGTAAGTACGCCTCAAAACGAGTTAGCACTTGTGGAAATATGTTTTCAAGTGCTTTTGTTTCTTCATCGGAAAAGTTTTGAAGGACATACGTTTCGCCTGGGATTCTATTTTCCGGTAACCTGTTATCAACTCCTACTCTGATGCGAAGAAAATCCGTTGTGTGTAGGTGATTTTCAATTGATTCTACTCCATTGTGGAGTTTAGGGCCTTGGAGTTGTACCTTACACTTGCCAAAAGGTATGTCAAGGTCGTCGTGTACTACAATAAGCTCGTTTGTTGCGGGTCGTTGGTCGATAGGAAAGTATTTTTTTATGGTGAGACGAACCGATTCACCTGATTTATTCATATACGTTTGTGGTTTCAGTAAAATCCATTCTTCATTATTTGTTCTTATTTTTGCAACATGTGCCTTCAGGTAACTATCGGGTGAAAACTGTGCCTCGTGTAATCTGTTGTGTGTAACGTATTCATTTAGTAAGAAATCCAAGAACATAAACCCCACATTGTGGCGATTTTTTTCATATTTAACCCCTGGATTTCCTAACCCAACACATATTCGCATATCCGTATTATAGTTGATTTTGTACTTTTTGTTCTTTTATACTGAAAGATATATGTCAAAATACGTTCCCGATGTCATCTCACACCGTTGGGTCATTATTGCCTCACAACGGTTAGCGCGGCCTGAGGAGTCGCAGAGTAAGGGTCGTAAGTCAAAAGCAAAAAGCAAATGTACGTTCTGTGAAAATAATGAATCTTCGTCACCCGATGAGGTATTTCGTATTGGAAAAGGGGAGCCAAACAAACCCGGATGGGACGTACGAGTGGTTTCAAATAAGTACCCCATCACCGATTATCATGAGGTAATTATTCACGCGCCAGGACACGATAAACATATTGAAGATCTCTCTGAAGATCAAGTTTTTAAAGTGCTGAAAGCCTACAAAGAACGGTTTAACTACTATCGTAAAATGGGACAAGTGCTCATTTTCTGTAATAATGGAGAGCATGCTGGAGCCTCAATGGACCATCCTCACTCTCAGATGGTTGTGATACCGACTCAAATAAATCTCGACACCCTAGCCAAAGAGCCGATTAATAATGTGGTACAAGAAACTCCCAACTTTACTACCTATTGTCCCGATTTTTCGCAATGGCCATATGAGGTATGGATTGCACCAAAAGATGGGCGTGAGCGATATGGCGATCTTACCGATGAACAGTTGCAGGAAATGGCCGGCATTCTTCAGGTAACCCTCAAACAGCTCAAAAAAATATTCAAAAACCACAAGCTGACCAATATGGATTTTGCATATAACTATTACATCTATCCGGGGCATAATTGGTATTTGCGCATTATCCCTCGGTTTGTTCACAGAGCAGGGTTTGAGCTTGGCACTGGACTGAATGTAAATATTGTCGATCCAACAGAGGCGGCACTGGAACTGCGCGGTATTGAATCTCGCATTGTTTCCGTGCTCAACAAGCTTAAACAACATACTTCGAAAAAAACTTGAGAGTTTATAAAGTCTTTAAAGTCGTAAAGCCCACAGGCTTGCAATAAGTTTGAATTATATTTTTCGTAATACTATTTTGAGTTTAAGTATCTCGATTAATACGTTTTTACGTTACACGATCTGCGTTTTCATTTGGAATTTGATTTCGTATATGCTATCTTTGTAAACATATATGCTTTGTCCAAACTGCAATCAACAGATGAATGTGCGTAATGTGGACAACGAGATAGTGCTTCATTGTTCTACCTGTGGTTCGAGTTTTTTTGATAAAAATACTATTCAAAAGATTTCAAGTTCTTCAGCTCGTATGTTGTCTGAAGACGCGCAGGGACAGTATGTTCTTGGTAATCAAAAGCTGTGTCCCAAAGACAAAAGTGTTCTTCTTGAAAAAATCGATGCAACAATTCCAAAAAATACCGTACTTCTTGAGTGTCCGTCATGTCAGGGCATATTTACCTATCCAGACGACCTGTTAAAGTACAAAGGTATTAAGGATCCAAAACCCCTCTCCTCACAAGCATTCAAGCTGCTTCCCGCACCAAAGTCACTGTTTATGCTTGCGTCGTTTGCGGCGCTGTCGCTTGCAGTACTTTTAAATATTCCCACAATCTCAAACTACACATCGTCTAATGCGCGCGCAGAAAAAATTGTGGGGAAGGTGTTTCTCTCAGTATCGGGCCCATTATTGTCGGTGAGCTTCAAGACAGAAATTTCGGAAACGGCAACCATTATTTTTTATGATGAGTCAAAAACGGAGACAGGGAGATATGTAATATCGTCTGAACCCAAAACAGTACACGTGGGCACTGTAAGAGGTTTTGATAAAACACGCGATGCATTTTACTCCATTCAGTTTTCCCAGACCGCAACTCCGGTTACGGAAGTACACCTCGAGTAAGTCTATAAAGTCTGAAAGTCGCAAGTCTTAAAGTCGTGATGTAGCATAGTCCATCTTGTGTCATCCTGAACTCCCAACTGTCATCCTGAACTTGTTTCAGGATCCCCATCTCACTAATTGCAAATCACAAATAACAAATTGTACAAATCAATTACTAATTACTAGATTCTAATTACAAAACTATTTTGTAATTAGTGATTAGTTATTAGATTTGATTGGTAATTAGTAATTTACGAAGGGACTTTATAGACTTTTGACTTTACGACTTTCCGACTATTACGCCGCTCTTCCACCAGTAACAATTTTATTTATGAGATGAATTGAGCCGGCTACTGCGCCGCCAACAGCTCCCCAGAAGAGAAGGCCAGCAGCAAAGACGGGGTTTATCAAATATGCTGCTAGTTCAATACCGGTAAACAGTGCGGCACCCGCCCACACGCCTTTCCAGATTTTTTCACTTGCAGGTGCTGATTTTTCTGCCATATGGCTCCAATTATAACCTAATTAAATGTAATTTACAAGACTATGAGATAGTTATTTACATCATTTGACAACTTTACCAAAAAACATAAATTCTGAATGGGGGTTGACTTGGGTCAGATACTATTCAACCCATCGATTAACGGACGGATAAAAATAGAGAAAATACCTATTGCAATACCTAATTTATTCATGATAGGATGAAGGTTGTTCTCACTATGGACGCATCCATTTCCGTAAAAAATAAATCTATCGACGACTTGAAAAAAGAGTTGTACGACTCTCTTATGAGTGCTATTCTTGACTCTATTCTCCATGGTGACAATACTATGGCTGATGGAAAACAAATTGCACAGTTTCTCCTTGATAAACTTGACCCGGTTACCAATAAAGACCAACTCCTGCAGTTTATGTTAGATCTTTCAACGAAGTGGACGCTCTATAACCCCTACTATGTAAAGTTAAAATATGGTTTTGAAGAACAAAATGACGATGTAAAAATTCAAGAACTTAAGTCGAAACTTTATTCATTTATTCAGCAAAAATAAGCTATGACAATAGCACAGGGCGCAGATGTACCAAGAGTTACACAACGTGAGGTAGCAGCATCATATACAGAAAAAAAGCCTGCCGCAATGGTGACAAAAGTTACCCAGGCAGAAATTGATAAAGCGAAAGACTTGCGTGAAGCTGTTGCAGAATCAGGCGGTAGAAATGTGGCTGTAGAAATGGCTCGTCAAAATTTAGATGTACGAAATGAAAAACCCCAATGGGCAGGTCAACGAGGATCTGAAGTTGCAGATCGTTTTGTTCGCCCAGAATTTAAAGCAGAAGTACAAGCTAAAGTAGATAATATAAACGCAGTAAGGCAAGCACTTGAGATAATAAATTTACCACCCGCCCAGCAGGCTACAAGATTTGCTGAACTTCAAGCTGCAGGGCTTGTTGACCCAGCCCTTGCAAACGGCAATCAACTTATTGATCAAGCGTGTACACTTCTTGCATCCGATCCATCTTTCGCTGTTTGTTTTCCCGACGGAATGGATCCATCACTTAATGCAACACAGAGAAGAGAATGGGTAAAACAAGGCATTGCTGCAGACCCAAATTTACGAATGCGGCTAAGCGAAGCAATGGGTGCATGGCAGGAACGCGTGATGTCGTTTTCTGATGTTCCGCAAACCGAACGAGCAAAACTAGTTGTGGACAAAACACGTGCAGAGTCTAAAAAATCTGCATCCAAAGCATCACTCGATGCGATGATTGGACCACAACTTGCAGGCGTAACGCCTACAGCCGAACAAAAAGCTGCACTTGACGCAGCGCTTGAGTCGGGTAATCAACGGGATGTAATTTCTACCGTACTTGAAATTCGTGGTGTAACTGCAACAGAACTGGCGGAAATAAACAACTACAACGAAGCACAAAAGCGAATTGCTCAAATAAATAAAGATATTACTAATGGTAGAACTACAAAAACGAAAGCGCAGTCCGAACTATCAGCGCTTCGCAAGATCGCTGTACCTGCAAGATTGGCTGAGTATCAAGGCGTTGCAGGAGTAGTTGAGTCAAATTCCTTTAAACTTCAGCTTGAAACTCACAAACAATCAACACTAGATGTTCAGACACTTACAGATAAGATTTCAACTACACCTGAAACCGATCAAGAAAAAGCTAGCCGGTTTAAACGCGAAGCACAGGAGAGATCGGCGGTAGACGATCTTGACACGGTAATAAGTAAAGCTGTTTACGATGCATATATTCAGCGTGAAGATGCAATTATTGCGGGTAAACAAGTTGAGGCAGAAAAAGCAGCGAAAGCAGCGGTTGAAGCGGGTCAACTTGATGAAGCACATATGTATAGCGAACGAGAAAAGCGGCGGATTAAAAAAGCCGGAGATGGCAATCCCGAAATAGTTCATCTTGGCAACATTCGCACTGAACTTAATTATATCCGCCAACATGGAGAGCCTGGAATCCATGTTCAAATGGCAAGAGACGCAGGGTTGGTTAAAAACAAAGGAACCGAAACGTACACTATCAATGGCGTTACAAAAACGAGTGGGGAGTTGTTTGATGCAATATCTAGTGGTGATATGAGCGCTCGCGAAATACTTGCTTTTCTGAAAAGCAATCCTGAGATGTCGACACGTCTTACCGCACTTATCTCAAAGGATGGTATAGTTGCTGACTATAGAGATACTCTTATGCTTTCTTATGTCCGCGCTCGGAGATACCTAAAAACAGGTGGAGTTGGCCGCGCTATCTCATTTGGAAAAGGAAAAATTCAGCTTGAGTATGACGGTCATGAAGCAGATCTCAAAAGTTCACTTGACTTCATTGGTTCATCCGCAAAGTTTGATCTTCGTCCAAATGAGTGGGCAGATCTATTTGACCAATTTGGAAAAGATATTGAAGCAGGAATCGATAAAGATAATGCTGGACTCCAATTCTATGAAAAGATGAAGGGTATGGGTGTAGCATCTGAGTCAACACTAAAAAAATTGTTATATATTCTCTCACTGTTTGGAATGCTTGGAGGAATTGGCGCTCTTGGAGGTCTCGGGTTAGGGGCAGCTGTAGGCGTTCCAGGCATAGGTGCAGCAATTGGGAGTGGTCTCGGGTTAGGGGCAGCTGGAAAAATTGGAGCAGACAAGGCTGAGGAGCTTATTCAGTAATAATATATGATTACTCAACATCAGAAAGATAAGATATACAATATGCTTGCGGAGGTTTTTGTCGATTTAATCCGACAAAAAAAAATTGGTACTTTTGAGCAAAAACAGTTTGCAAAAAAAGTGCTCACCCATATTGATGCAGCCGAATCATATGATTCAATAATGAGATTTATAGACGAAATGATCGTAATTTATCCAGCACTGCAGATCGTTCGTGCAAAGTTGAGAGACGATATAAATAAGGTGCACGAACATGCAGTCATGCAAGAGTTACAAAGTTATTTTAAATCCGCAGCCCGTGTAAAGGGTGCGTAATACGTACAATTATGGATGTCAACGCCGGAGCCGAAAAGACTAATGTAAAGGTGGAGCATTTGGCAGCAGCTTTGGGCCCTCGTGTGCACAAAGAGCCAGTGCCAAAAAACCTACTTCACTTGCAGGATTTACTTCACCAAAGCAAAGGAAAATCAGTTTTTGAGGCGGTTGTGGCAAAAGACGATGCAGACATATATGTTAATTTTACGGAAATGCGTCAAATCATTGATTCAGAAAAAAAGCCAGGAGTGACCTCGGATGAACAGCAGCCCGAAAGATGGCAAAGGCTCAATAAAACACTTAATATATACGACAAACTTCTAAATGGACGCATTGAGGACTTGGGCAAAGATAAAGATGGCAGTCCAGATATGGGAGAAAGAACAATGGTATTGCGTGTGTTAGGCGATATACCTGGGTTTGCAGAGTCATTGGCGATCAGCACAAATGGAAAGATGAGTTTGGAGCAGGTGCGCAACTGTCTCATGACAGGCAAAGCATTTCCAGCCGAATTCCGCAAAACCGCAGCGGAGATGATAGGCAGTTTCGTAGGTAGTCCTGAGTTAAGAAGAAGAATGGAAAAGGCACTTTCGACATTAGCTCTTCCAGAAGATGACCTCGTCACTGTCCAAGAGTTGGAACAAAAGAAAAATGAGGCCCAGGGGAAGGATATTCTACTGCAAAAAAGGAAGGATAATTTGGACGTAATAGAAAAATACAAAAGGCTTAATCCTGACGAGAGGCGAATGGCGGAAAGTCTTAAAAATGCATTGGACACACACCTGAACAGGCTTCCCGATAAATACAAAATGCTGGTTCCAGAATCAAGCATTGTAAGTTCCCACTTGAGAAGTGTATCGACCTCACTCGAAACAAAAAATGCACGAATACAAGAACTAACAAATGAAATTAATACAGCATTAGGTGGAGGAACAGCTCAGAGAACGAATGTGGTAGATAATCCACGCAATCAGCGCGATAGACTTCAAAATGAAGTAGAAGAACTGCAAGAAGTGCGGCTCAACCTTGAAAAAGTACAGGAAATTCTCACTAATGAACAGGCAACTGCCCTGTTTAAACTTCAAAAAGATTTTGCAACAGCGGAACAAAATATAACCACTCTTAACGGGGATATAGCTCAAAAAGAGGCTGCAGAGCGAAAGGTTTCAGAATTAGAAGCAAAAAGAAATAAATATGCAGATAAATATAAACGCAAAGTAGAGCGTACGTTAAGTGAAGAGATGAAAAAGTATTGGAACGAGGTAAAGATGGAGGACGCGGCAGAGGCAGCAGAAGCAGAAGCAGCCGAAAAGAAAAAGCTTGAGGCAGAGGCAAAAACTGAGGCAGAAAAACGTGCTCAAATAATGGAAGAAATGTTAAACCGCTACCTTCGACTTTCATTTATGAAGTACAAAGGTGGTAAAGTGGTCGGGTGGGATGATAAGGCAATTAAGGACTTTATGCACAAAGATATGCTGTCGCAAAGCCCTGCTCAGCTTGCCCGCACCTTCCTAGAAAAGATAGATGATATGAGTGAAATCATGCCGCCTCAGTATCAAGTAGAAATTGCAAAAATGTTTAAAGAGATGGGAGTAGGCAAGGGCCAACCGCCACTTACCATTACCAAACTACTAGATGAAGTTGATCAAAAAGTATATGAAGGTTTTGCCGCCAAAAAGGTACCCGATATACTTGGATATGCATGGGCTCGCGGATACTACTTTGACCGTATGAAGCTTACACCACATGAGGCAGAGTTTATCAAAGAAGCATATAAAGATCCTGAGTTCTTTAAAGCTGCCATTGCAAGCCGTGAAAAACAAATCAAACTTGCAAGTGAGTTATTGCAAGACAATATATTAAGTAGCGGCTTAACACCAGAACTCGCCAAAAAAATATTCGGACAAGACTGGACTAAAGGTCTAAACAGACTCATGAAAGTATTGGCAGTTGGCGCGGGGGCATATGTACTTGGTGGCGGACTTGTCTTCGATGCGACAGGAAAATATCTCGGACTACAGAAATTTGGGGAAACACTTGGTAACACCTTATCTGCGGGCGGAGCAATTGCTGGAGCTGTGTCACGTGCGGGCGACTGGGCAATCAATGCACCGCTACAAGGTATAGACTCTTTATTAAGTGGAACCCCTGATGATGTTAATGCGGCAGGCCAGGTGGTAACTCCAGGTAGGCCACCACTCCCACCAATTCGACCATAAGCTATGTCAAATCAACCAGGAGTAGGTGAAATGGCAGCTAGCGCACCACCAGAGATGACAGAAAAAGAGATGCTTGATGCACTGAAGGCAATGGGGGCAGGGCAGGCTGAGAGTGAGATGCACCAAGATGCAAGGCCACCTGAGCCAAGTCCCGACGAGATCATGCGCGCTCAACGAGAGGAAGCACAGGCAATGGCAGAGATACAAAAGCAGATGGCGGCTGCTGCAGAAGCTGCACAAAAAAAAGATCCAATCCCCGTTACACCCCATGTAGTACCCCCTCCCGAAAAACGAGGACTAATTGGCACATTATTTCAAAAACTGAAAGGACTTCTCCTTGGCATTGGGCGCATGTTCGGGTTTAATCGTGCACCCAAAATGACTGCAAGTGCGTAATAAAGTCTGAAAGTCCAAAGTCTTAAAGTCGTGATGTCGAATAGTCCATCTTATGTCATCCTGAATTTATTTCAGGATCCCCACCTCGCAAATTTCAAATAACAAATATCAAATAACAAATCAATCACCAATGACCAATTGCAGATTACATAACAGTTTTGTAATTAGAATTTCACAATTAGTAATTGATTTGTGCGATTTGTAATTTGTCATTTGTGATTCATGAAGAAGGGGGCTTATGTTAAAAGCTTTTTAAACTTTATGAACTTTACGAACTTTAAAACTTTACAACTCGTTATAGTTCTTCTTGTATTTCCCCGAGAAGCTTGAGAACCACTGCCTTTTTATATCTGCGGTCTCCACGGGAGTTAATGCGGATTGCTGGAAGTTTGCCTTTTTTACCCCACCGTTTAATGGTGAGTGATGAAACGCGAAGAAGTGAAGCAACTTCTCGGATAGTCATAAGATCGGGTAAGTCAGAGAGTGATACCTTTGGAAGTGCTTTGGTTTTGTATGACATGGAACGCATTATAATGACTCATTTTGAGATTGTCAATACGACTCAGCGCGAGGATAAGGGCTAAAAAAGTTTATAAAGTCTGAAAGTCTATAAATTCATGATGACACATGGTTTATAGAAACTAAGTACGTTTTAAGCTTTGGACTTTCGACTTTCGACTTTCGACTTTGGACTTTGGACTTTATATTCTTTTCGATATTTGACTAGTGTAGTTATAGTTGTGTATACTGTGTTGTAGTTTTAAAACACACATGAAAAAGAGAAGAAGTGAAATTGCTACATTGTTTGCAATTGGTACCATGGTGGTAGTTGGTGTGGCTGCAATAGTATCTTCACTAACACTCAATCAAAAAAAGACGACAAGTTCTCGCGCATCAACATACTCATGTGAAACGAGTGGGAATAAATGTGTATTTAAAGATAACATTCTGAATCCATTAATTGTGTGTCAAGAAAACGGATACACTAATACAGCAGTCGGATCATGTGCGGCTAATCATGCATGTTGTAATGTTTCGAGTTATACTCCTTCAAAAACTCCAACGCCAATTCCTTCATGTCTGAAGCGTACGTGTTTGTCCAACATAGCATATGACTATTATAAAAAATCGGGAAAACATTATGAAGATAGTGCTTGTTTAACGCCAATTCCCAACATAACAAACTTCTGTAAAGGAAATATTAGTCCACCGCCCGCAAACACCTCTACTCCTGTTCCGTCAAACGGGAAGAGGTGTGGGTCGGGAGCCCAATGGGCGTGTGACTCGTCAAAGGGGTACGATCCTGAAAGTTGCCCAACAAAAAACTTAGAATTCCGTTGTTGTGTGCAACGATCTAATGGTGAACTAGTCGTTTATGGATGTGGAGGTACACATTGCAGCGCGATAAATCGATCTGGCATAACGGCATGTTCAACTCAGGTAGGATATGGGGCTGGTGCTCCTGGATCGCTTATTACCAAGCCAAGTATAGCAACTCCTACACAGCCCCCTACAGTTACGCCTGAAAACCAAGACAATGATGTAGCACTCCCGCAAGACGACGGTTGTGTGGATAATTTGCAAGACGCTGTTAAGCTTTGGAATCGTCAATTTAGGATGAATAATGGCTGGTATTGTCCTGCGGTTACACCTACTGTACCTGCCGGTGGACAAGTCGCCTGTAGTTCTAAAAAAGAGGCAACCTGCACTGGATCAACAAAGAAATTTTTATACTACCAATCAACATCTGCAGACTGTTCAGGGGAAAATCTTACAAAGACTTGCTACGGCACAACCTCTGAGAACTGCAATTTGTACAGTTGGAATAAGATTGTGGAACTTAAATGCGAAGACAACTCTGGTGGAAACGATGTAACTCCTACAGAATCGCCTGGCGCGGGTTCAGGGTCAATAACACCTTCACCAGTGCCAACTGATAATTTAAAACCTAACGCAGTTAATATCAATGCTCTCGGTGAGACACAATGCGAAGTAAAAAACCCCGAAGGAGGATATCAATATTACTTTTGTGACGACAATAACACGGTAAGATACACTGAATCATGTGTTACAGCGGGGAAATTGAACGGAAAAAAGATGGTTACGACAGCTTGTGCAAAGTGGAATTTATTTAACGGAAAAAAATGCCTCTTTTACTATCTTACCAATTGGAATGGCCAGATGAAAAGAAGTGAGCGCTCTTACAACTCAGTGAACGCAGCGATTGCCGCATCTTTATGCAACATTGATAAGGGTCAGACTGTCACTTTTTCAGTCGAAATTCGTGTGCCTAAAGAAAAAAATGTCATAGAGGCGAACATATGTCTAAAAGATGGCGGTCAATATGAATGTCGTGCAGTATCTGAAACGAACGACAATAATTCAGAAAAACGATACGTTACGCATTACGCATTAGGTATCTCGACATATAACAGATTATTAAAAGTATACGTCATTGATGACAAGGGAAACACATATTACGGTATACCTTTAGAAAGAAACATATATATTTCAAGTATTGTTGAGACACCAGATTACTTATTTTCCATAGATTGGAAATAATATGGAAAAACTAATATCCTTTTTGAAGATAGGGGGGAGCATGCTCTTTTCATATTTAATCGTGTCAATGATTAGTCCTCTGTTATTCATGGAGAAGAACTCTCCGTTAATACGAGATAATGTTCCACAGTATATTGCCAGTCAGGTGCAAGAAAGGATCTTAAACCAAACTACCGATCTCCAGCGCAAAACTGAGAAGTCGATACATGATAGGTATATGGCTCTTGAGGATGTTGCAATGCAAAATATCGCCGTTGGTGTCAAGGCTCGTGAAAAGGATGGTGTTTCAGAGGTATATTATGATTCAAATAACATTCAGTGGAAAAAATATACATATACCCTAAAGTCAGGTAAAGTGATAACAATAAAGGTACCGGCATCCGAAGAGCCGCCACCAGGCGCGATAGCTCAATAGCCACTTGTATTTTTATAATTTGTTCATTATTCTAAAAGTATGTACCTAGGTCCTTTCTACTTCGACACTAAAGAGATTTTTCTTATTCTTGCCGCCATTTTGGTCGGTTTGGCAATGTATTTTGGTTGGGACTTGCAGTGGTTTGCGCCCGATAAGCTATTACTTCTTATTGTGCTTATGCTTGTTACCAAGGGTTTGTTGCCTGCAATTCACAATGAGGCATTTTTTATTCTTGCAATTGTCACTATCTTTTTATCACTGTACCTTCCCATGTTTCAGCTAGTCTTGTTCTACTTTATCTCCTTCGCCCTTTTCCGTCTGATGAAAGTCATATAATAGTTCATAAAGTTCATAAAGTTTGTAAAGTTCATAAAGTTCATAAAGTTCTTAAAGTTCTTAAAGTTCTTAAAGTTCTTAAAGTTCATAAAGTTCGTAAAGTCCTCTTTGTATCATCCAAAATTTATTTAAGACTTTGGGCTTTATAAACTTTAAGACTTTAAGACTATTGGACTTCGTTCTGGCTTGCAAAATACTCTCTATTTCTCTATAGTGAGAGGTATATGGATCGACGTCGTGTGGCACTATATGTAATTGTCTCAATTTTTTTTTCTATAGTGTTTTATTTAAGTACACAAAGTACTTTTGCGGCACGAACTTGTACGTGTGTGCGGTGGGCAATTAGGGCCTGTCCCGACTCATATTCCGGACCTGGTTGTGAGGGGGGTACAGGAATATGCGCTCCAAGATCTGGAATAACAATGTGTCGTGAATGTATCGAGACACAATGTACCAGTGACGATCCACCTCCACGCCCACAACCCACAACTCCGCCTCCTCCCACAGCAACTCCAGTTATTGCTTGTATAGATTCCGATGGCGGATCGGTGCCTAATACCTATGGCGAAGTTACCATTAAACCACCCGCTCCAGCTCAAGTACTCAAAGACACATGTTTAACGCTTCAGGTAACAAACAATCCCGACGGAAGCACGAGTAGTAGGTGGATGAATGGAACGATAGGTACCCATGTAGGTGAAAAAACGTGTAAAAACGTAACAACCGGAGTATATTCTAACACAGTTCTTGCATGCCAGTTTGGCTGCGCAAACGGAGCCTGTAACCTTACTCAACCAACACCAACACCGGTTATGTATTGTGGTTTAAATCAATCATGTCCCAGAGGCTATGTTTGTACCGGACGTACACCCATGCCAACATGTCCTGTTGGACTTGCGTGTAAACAGGTAATGCCCCGTATGTATTGTGAGATTGATACATGCCCTCTTCGTACCAAAGGTGATGCTAACTGCGATCAGCTCATCAACGATACAGATTATGCAATTTGGAAATCAGCAGTTCAGGGAGTGCGACACACTTCAGACAAACATTCTGCTGATTTCAATAGAGACGGCTCAGTTACCATAATTGATTTCGAAATATGGAACGAGGCACAAATAACCGAATCAACACAGATACAGCAATCAACACCCATGACAATGGAAGATGATCGCGCAAAACGAAAAATCACGATTCCCTCAGGGATACTCCTTAAAATTATTCTCGTGCTAGTGGTTGCTTTTGGTTCAGGATTGGGGCTTTTGTACTATTTAAATCAAAACTCACGTCAATCAAAAGCATCAGAATGGATTGCAAAGGCATCATTTTCAAATACTACTATCGATGCAAAAAAAGGAGATGAAGTACAGACGATACTTAATATAAGCACCGGGAGTTCAACAGAGCGCATTTCATCGGTAGATATAGTGTTTTCAGATGAAGGGGGAGGACTAGACTTTCTGAGAGATAAACTGGTAGTACCGTCTGGTTTTAGTGAAATGGTGCTTACCAATGCTCAAACTTATTCTGGTGGTGACGTGACAATGTCTTTGAGAAGCTTAAAACGGCTTACATTTACCTCACTCAAACCCGCCTCAACATTGCCAACAACATTTTCTGTAGGCCTAAAATTTAGGGTTGTTAAAGAACAACAGGGTGCTACCGTATCGTATATTACTCATGTAAACGATGTAGTTGTCGCAGGTCCTGGCGCTCCAAGCAATAAATATACCGTACAAAAACCAACAGAATTTCGCCATGTGGTGCGAGTCAGTGCCGATGCTCCAACACCCACTCCCGATCCACGTGCGGCAATGCCAACAGGCCTTACATGCGATTCAACACCCGGTCAAAACATAATTCTTAAGTGGGCTGATTCAGCAAACGAAGATGGATATCGCATTTATCGAGATGGGGGACAAACACCACTTGCAACTCTTGGCAAGAATACAACCACGTATGTATATAACTGGTGTGGTGATTTTGGCAATCATCAGTATAAAGTTATTGCGTATAACGCGATAGGATCTGTTTCAACCGCAGAGCCGTCAATTCACTGCTCATGTAAACCAGTGCCCACCGCTCCGCCCGCTACTCCAACTCCACGACAGGTGGTTAACTCGGCAGACATTCAGTTTAAACTTAATTTTCCTGATATAGCACCAGCAACATCTACGGTATCAAATGTAAAAATAGAAGTGTATAACGGTAGCGTGCTCGCATGTCCATCATGTACACAAACTGTTACATTTACGCGAAAGGGAAATTACTTTGAATCTCCGCAACTTAGCTTTCCTCTTAAGAAAACCATGCCCTATACAGTTGTCGTTAAACAGCAAAAGACGCTAAGACGAAGCTATAAATTTGTATTTCTCCAGTGGGAAAAATTGCTTAACTGCACGTCAGGTGTGAACTCCGGCTGCGGACAGCTTCTATCAGAAATAGACGCACGACCCATGTTGTCGGGCGATGTAGATGGTGGTATGGACTCAACAAACAGTGGTTTTAATGTAATTAATGAGGTAGATTTAAATAAGGTAGAAGCATCCACACAGTCACGCTCAGATGAAGGTGATGTTAATTTTGATGGAGTCACAGACGTGAAGGATGTTGGTATTGTAGGTAAGAATTTTAATAAAAAAGGCGACTAACATGCAGGTAAAGATAAAAATAATCGTAATTATCATATCCCTCGGAGTAGGGATTTGGTTTGCTGCCAATTGGTTTATCGACTATCAGCGCAAATCAAAAGCGTCAGCTGCTCCGCCCACCGTCATGCTCCAAATAGCCGATGCAGCACAAGTTGCGCCAGGTAACCCGTTCGATCTTATTTTTGCAGTTAATCCAAACAGTACGCCATTTTATTCATTTAATGTAACCTTTAGTTTTGATCCTGCTAAGGTGGTGCTTGCTGATCCAGAAAATGTTGAGGCGAATATCGTACGCATGAAGGATGATATCATTATCACAAAGCGGATAGTAAATACAACCGATAATACCATTCAAATTCAAGGATTGCGGCAAAATACACCATTTATCGGGGGAAACTCAATCGATATTGCGAAGATAAGTTTAGTTATGAAAGAAGAAGCAGCGTTACCCCTTGATTTTATCTGGAAGGATAGTACAACACTTGACGTATCAACTATTGAAAAGAAAAATCTATCATACAATGGTCAGCCAACGCCAACAACCGCACCAACGGGTGCCGGCCCCATAGGGGTACCAACCGCAACCCCTGTCCCAGCTTCAGGGGGAGGAGGTGCTGCTCTTACCGCAACACCAGTACCAGTGCGTTGCGGCAACTTACTCTGTCCATCAGGCCAAACCTGTCTTACTTTTCCTCAGCCAACATGTACGCCGCAAGGTATTTGTGGAGAGGCACTAGCGCCGAGATGTAGCGGCTCTGGTGGCATACCTATAGACCCGGTTACCGGACAGCCAATAGGAGGTTTTGGCGGGAGTGCGGGCGGTGGTCCAAAGCCGGTTATGGGAACTGCTGGGCCTGTTGCACAGACAACGAAAATATTCCACAGAACTGACAGACTTTATATAAATTCACTTACCACCTATCCGGCTCCATTCCGCTATGAGCAGACCATGAAGCTTGAAAAGGGTGAGTACAGTTTAGTAGTGGGAGGACGCATATTTGTGCAACGAGGTGCAGGAATGGTAATTGGAATTATTTGTGATGAAGCTAAATGCGGTTCTAAAAAGAAAAACGAGTTTATGTATGTGTCACCGCGCTTTCCAGAAAAGGCGGAGTATTCTGAAATGAGAGAAAAGTTTTCTATTCCCAGTGATGCTGATAATAAACAATATATGTTGCGGGTATTTTGTGAAGACGGAGCAGAATGTGATATCGACTACATTCAGTTGGAAGATGCATGGGGGAGCAACCGGGTAGTAAACCCTCAATTTGCAGATGTTGATACGACCAATAATTTACGTATTCAACCCCAGTCATGGGAGTTTGATGAAACGGCAAACCTATATGGTTCAATTGACCCGGCAGGTGGTAATAATGGAGCATTAGTCATTAATAACTCAGCACAATAACATGAAAAGAATTTTAGTTGCAATAGTACTATTCATAGCATTCTTATTTATTTTTGAAAAAAATATGCAAGTTTCTGCTGTTTGTGGACCATGGAACGAATGTCATTTAATTGGAGGTAGTGCGTGTGGAAGAGGGAGAGTCTGTGGAAATTGTGCCGATGGTGC
>CAZLSE010000005.1:17201-22538 GCA_964562055.1 uncultured Gammaproteobacteria bacterium | reverse complement strand
GGCGGAGGAGGCGGAGGCGGTGGCGGAGGAGGCGGCGTAACCTGTACTCCTGCGTGTACTGCTGACCAGGTATGTAATCCCGATGGAAAATGTGTTTCAGCCAACAACTGCTCAGGATTTGTAAAGGCAATGGTAGAGCCAAATAAAGTGCGCCCGTTTGATGAAGTTACGGTTAAATGTGAATACGGTAAACGACTTGATTGTTTGTCTGTTACCGGTGCTGGGCTCTCAAACTGTCGATACAGTAGATATGAAAATAATGCCAATATATTTGTCTGTGAAGCGGGCAAAAACCCGGGTTTTTATGATGATGCAAAGTGTGTAACGGCAACCGGCACGAGCGACAAGTGTTGTCTTAGCCAAAATAAAGCGGGCGACATGACCATTGTTGGTACGGACGTACATTATGTACAAAATCTTGTGCTTCCGTTTGACACTTATTCATTTACTGCGCGCGTCCATACATCAATTTCCAAAGGGAAAGGTGCACGAGTAACGCTTATTTGTAACTCCGACACCTGCGCAAATAACACAAAGAAAAACGCCGAACTATTTTCATTAGCATTTCCCGAGTCAAATGGGTATGTTGAAAAAAAACAAACAATTTTACTTAAAGGGAGCGGTGATGACAGGCATTATATGTTTAGAATAAGTGTAGATAAGGGGTCTGAGGCATATTTTGACGTTGTCTCCATGAAAAATTCTAAAGGTCGCGAGCTTATTGCTAACGGAGACTTTGCCGAACATGCAAGAGGTACAGCATCCACATCACAACCCCGTGGATGGGGCGATGGTGACAATAGAGTAGGGTATTATTACGGATCAGTATTGGCCCAAAGTGTGAGTGTAGGAAGCGGTACAACTGGCGGTGGAAATTCGGGCGGCGGATCAACTCCTCCCTCAGGCCCCACTCCAACACCCGGCAAACCTGCCGATATGAATATAAAGCTGAAACTCAAGCTCCAGGGTGTTGCAAAAAAACCTGCAAAAACAAACGAAATTACTGTTCAAGTTAAATTAGGTGGAGGTGGGCTTGATAAAGCAACAGGGTATCAGACTGCAAAACTTACCGTAGATGATGCGGGCATTTGGTCTGGTACTGCGCCATTTAAAGGTGTTCCAACAGGAGGTGGATATCGATTGTATGTCAAAGGTCCAAAACATATTCAGAAAAAAATTTGTGATAACGCGCCTACCGAATCAACACAGGGAACCTACCGTTGTTCTGACGGCAAAATAGTACTTGCTGCGGGTGATAATGCTGTTGATCTGAGTAAAATCATTATGCTGGCAGGCGATTTACCACAGGCCGATGGCAAGCAGAACGGCATAATAGATGCATATGACACGACATTTATCCGTCAAAACCTTGGTTCATCCGTTGCGGGTAAAACGAATATTGGTGATCTAAATTATGATGGGATTATTGATTCACAAGACTATTCAATTGTTCTCCAATCGTTATCCATTAAGTACGACGAGGAATAAATCCTATGGAACCTACAGAAACACATACACCCCATACAAAATTTATGCTGTTTGTTTTAGCGGTAATACTCTTTATTGCGAGCATTGCGGGTTATTCAATTTTGCAGAGTATGCAAAATAAAAAAACTGCTGCGGGGTTTTCACAATCGGTAATAAGTCCAACAATTACTCCCACATTAATCCCATATCCTAAAAACGGTACGTTTACACTTAAGGCTTCATCTCAATCTCTTAAAGTAGGTGAGACTTTTTCTGTCGATCTAATCGCAACATCAGGCAACGCGTCGGTGGCTGGATATGATGTGGTACTTAGTTACGACAAATCAGCACTCGATAGGCAGTCGGTTCAGAATTTTGAAGAGTCATTTCGAATATATACCTACGACAGAACGCCAGACAGAACTTCACTATCTGCAACGAAAAACATTCAGATTACCAAACCAGTTGCATTTTCCAATACCACGCTCCTTCGTCTTACATTTATTGCTAAAAAAGCCGGTATGTTTACGCTCTCACTCAAACCGGTCGGGGCAGAAAGCTCAAAAATGGTAGACGATGAGGCTAATGTAACTTATCCAGACCTCTCCGATATAAGCCTTGAAATTAAATAGGGAATAATGAATAATAAAGGGTAATGAAGTATATTTCTCCAATTGTACAGCTGTCATTGGTAATTTTGCTTTTCCTTTTTCTTGCTCCATCCGCGCATGCGGGGAGCCTCAGGTTTGACAAGGGAACCGTTACGGTAAACGTGGGCGATACCTTTACAGTGGGTGCTATGGTAGATGCCGGTGGCGATCAAATAACATCTACCGATATGTGGATAGTCTATGACCCTGCACTTCTTGAGGCGCAAGCAGCATCTCCATCATCCTTTTTTCCTGCAGTTACAAATAACATTACCAGTGGCAAGGTGTATGTTGCGGGGCTTATTACCGATCCGGGAGCATATAAAACCGGTTCGGGGGTAGTTGCAAACATTACTTTTAAAGCACTTAAAAATGGCACCGCAACTATTTCGTATGACTGTCGAACCGATGTGAGTAACTCTTCAAAAATTATTAAAAACTCGGTAGATACTACAAACGTTATCGTTTGTTCATCAAACGGAACATCTATAGTAACGATTGGTACCGGTGGGGGAGCAACCGGAGCACCAACACAAGCACCTGTAGTAACATATGCTCAAAATCAAGTCCGTCCATCCACATTGCCTCAATCTGGAATAATGGATGAAATGCAGAAGTTGCTTACTATGGGAGGCATATTGGTTATGGTTGGGATTGCACTAAGAGTACTCTTAATTCTTTAATTATTAATTATGAATTTTCAATTTTTATTGAATTAAAACTTCAATTAAAATTAAAAATTTAAAATTTCAATTTAGTTTAATGACATTGCCTTCAATAAAAAGTATCGGCGTAGTGAAAATCGTAGCTGGCGTACTTGCAGCTGCAGTGGTAATCTTGGGTGGCTTTTTATTGGTGCAAAATGTGTTTACTCAAGCGTCCGATTCGGCCCCTCGCGATTTAGTGATAAACGGCATTACGCCAAACGGGGCAAAAATTTCATGGACTACCGACCAAGAGACGCAGGCAGTGGTTGAGTATGGGTCGTCGCCGACGTCGCTCAACTTGTTTGCTCCTGAGAACCAAAAAAGCACAGCACATACTGTTGAACTTACGCTCTTGTCTCCCTCTACTTCGTACTATTTTCAAATTAGGATAGGCGATGAGAAGTACGATAATGGAGGCGTGCCTTGGACGTTTTCCACACGTGCGCTTGGCGATGTTGAGCCAACGGCCACACCTTCAGGTGCTATTGCCCCAACGGCAACTGGCGTTGTTCCATCTGCGGGTCCTCAGCCAACCACGGTGTTGTCACTTGGACCTCTTCCAACTTCATCGCTTCGCATTCGGTCTACCCCCACTCCTGTTCCGTTTGTATCACCAACACCGACAGTATATCTTGTTCCTACATTGCCCGCATATGTATGTGGAGAGACGGACTGTCAAAAAATATGTCAAAAAATTGGGTATACCTGTAGCACACAAGACTGGCTCAAATCCGGATGCGTTGGTAAATATGTGTTAGGTTCATGCGCGGTAGCACCAACAGTTACGCCAAGTCCAACGGTTACTCCTATGCCAACGGTAACCCCAACGGGTACACTTACGCCCACTCCAACTCGTACTCCTACACCAAGCCCGACACCATAAAAGTCTAAAAGTTCATAAAGTTCATAAAGTTCATAATGTCTGTAATGTCCTTATTTTGTCATCCTGAATTTATTTCAGGATCTCTACATACAATAATCACACTAAGTGTAGATCCTGAACCAAGTTCAGGATGACAGGAAAACGCATAATGCGTTCATCGACATTGAATTTGAAATTTGTAATTTAGTCTTCAATCGTGTTACACTAAATACAGTTACCAATTGTCTGAAATAGTAACGTTTTTAGTTTAAGACTTTGCGACCTTCAGACTTTCGACTTAATACTATGTCCGACTCATCTCGACCTTCTAAATTTGGTCTTGGTTTGTTATTTGGCGCTCTTGCTGGTGGACTTGCTGCTTTTTTCCTGTCGCCTAAATCAGGTCCGGAAAACCGTGAAATGGTTGCAAAAAAAGTAAAAGAACTTGAAAAGCTTCTCAAAGACAAAAATCTCGATGAAAAGCTTATGAAAATATTTGGGGAAACAACTGAGGATGTAAAAGCAGTCTATCTTAAGGCAAAAAAGAACTTTATCAAGTCGCTTGCCGAAACAAAAAAAACGATAGAACATCTTGATAGGGAAAAGGTCACCGAAGTAGCGCATGAAACTGTGGAAATCCTGAAAAAAGAGGTAAAACGGGAAGGAAAAGAAATGGAAAAGCTAAAAGGAGAGCTTGCAAAAGAGTGGAAAAAGCTCTCACCCAAGAAGTCTTAAAGTCCGAAAGTCCCAAAGTCTAAGGTCTTAAGGTGAAAAAATAAAAGATAATTCATGAAAATCGAGAAGTTTGAAGATATTATTGCATGGCAAAAAGCTCAAGAACTGATAATTCTTAATTACAGAGTATTTGGTAAACTCCGCGACTATTCATTTAAAGATCAGATATTTCGAGCCGCAGTTTTGATAATGAACAATATCGCTGAGGGTTTTGAACGCATGTTAAACAATGATTTTAAAAATTTTTTATATATAGCCAAAGGTTCATGTGGTGAATATCGATCGATGGTTTACCTTGCTCATAAACTGGAATATATAGGTGATAGGACTTTAAGGAATTGAGTAAACGATCGATTGAGATATCATGAATGCTTGGTGGAATTATTCGATTTCTTAGGAATAATAATCGTTGATTTGACTGTGACTTTAAGACTTTAGTCTTTAAGACTAGGATTACTTCCAGCACGTATCGGTAAATTCTTTTATTGCCCCTGAACAATCTTTACCGCCGTATTTTTGATAGTTGCGGCAGAATGTAGCGCAGTAGTAGGTGCCGTCTTTGGTGCCACAGCTTCCATAATAACTACATGCAGCCTTTACCACTGTGCGCGCATCCCAATTAGTACAGGTTGTAGCTTTTGTGTTTTCTTTAATATTAAGAGCAGCTATGACTAGCGCATCAAAAATAATACGTCTGTCGACATTTTTCGATCCAATTGCTTTGGCAGCCTTGTCTTTGTAATGGTTATTTAAGTAGGTAGATAACTGCATCACTCCCGCAGTAGTAAGTCTACTTCCAGATCCATCACGACACCGCTCTCCGGCATGCTTTGCATCGTCAAAAATAAGTCCGGTATTACTGTCGTAACTATACCCACTACATACTCGTTTGCGGCCTTCGTCATCGTCCGAAATA